>REDV01000093.1 GCA_007695365.1 Cryomorphaceae bacterium
GACCGGAGTGCTGAGGAACGAAGCACGCAGTGGAGAAATCTCATTCAGTTCATACTATGTCTCCTAAGAGATTTCTCCGCTGCGCAACTCCTGTCGTCGTTGCTTCGGTCGAAATGACAAAATACTCATAACCAGAAACAAAAACTCCGTTCAGCGTAGCGTCTCGCTATGCTGACATATTCAAGGCGTCCCCGCCTGCTTTTTATTTCCGATTGTGAGCCACGAGAATCCGCGCCAAATCCTTTTCAATCACACCCCTTTGTCATTTCGACCGTAGTGCTGAGGAACGAAGCACGGAGTGGAGAAATCTCTTTGAAACAGAGTCTTGTTTTTACTCAGATCACTGTTCTCAATGAGACTTTTCCGCTACACAGCTTCTGGGTGGTGGGTGAAAAACCCACCCCAACCCCGACCTTCAACATCAAGGTCGTGTGAAACCCGCGTTTGTCGGGGCCACCCCTCCGGTGGAGGGGATAAAGGCCTCCGTTTCAATTTTGGGATTTCTCCCCGAAGTATTTCGGGGCGCAGCTCCTGGCGTCGTTAATGCGGTCGAAATGACAAGAAGGCAGGTCGGTTTTCAGTTTCCAACACAGCCAGGTCTGTTGAAAGCGAGCTGGTTGATCGGTAACCAAAATCTACCATCACCTTACAGTATCTGCTTCCTCATCCTCAAGAAACTGTTTCGGAAATTGTGCCTGCATGGCATCGAAATAAAGATGGCCGTACTCTTCTTTCGTGATGCCCTGGGCAGTTGTTAAATGCATCGACTCCCACAAAACCGCAAACTTCAAATCAGACTCTTCAGCAACTATTAGTACAGGTTTTATCCAATCCTCATGCGGCACAATTCCTGTCCCCGGATCCATAACCGTATCTTTCACCTTCCATGGAATCAACAAATACCTATCAACATCCCTCGGCAGGCGATCCAGCACCTCCTTGCCGTTTACCTGTTCATGTTCTAAAATATCAAAGAGGTTTTTGCCTTCTTCCAGCTTGAAAGGGTTTTTACCACTTCTCATGGGGCGGTTTCTCAGTTGCTCAACGCTTTTAACAAGTTTCTCATCATTTCCGAAATGGGCGTGACAAAGCTCATTCAGCATTTCTCCGTTTTGATTGAACACCTGAATACCGGGGCGAGGCATTAATGCCATTCGTTTGCCCACTGGAAAAAGCGAAAAGAGCGTATCGCCACCCCGTGCTTGCAAGGCCTGATTGATATCTGATGGATTCTCGATTACAATAGATGTCGTTTTAAAGTCAGACCTGTAGAACACTCGTGTATCTTTTGGCTTACAACCTACTGTTGAAAGCAAAACTATCAAGGCAGTTAAAGTAATTGCATTCATCTTAGCACGTGTTTCAAAACATGAAGGAGAGCGAATCACATCCAAACCCCTGAAAAGAAATGGTTCCAGCCACAGAGAAAGACACCCACAAAAGCAATAAAACCGAAATGAAAACTGTTCTGGTCATGGTAAGTAATTAAAGTGCCACAATTTCTTTGATTTAAAGGTGCGTGAACCTATTTCAGGACTATGTATCCGTAGAAAACAGAAGAATCATCATAAATGCTGCAGAACCGAACATTCACTCAAAATAATCGAAAAGTTCTATGGTCTCCAGTAGGTAAACAGCGTCATCTCTATCAAAGTGAGACTTGTAGAGAAACTTAATGGTTTGAAACCCTTCTTCAGGAGTGAGCCAAAAGCCCCTCCATACAAAGAACCGATTGGATGGAACAGGATACACAACACTTTCACCATTCAACAAATCGGTACGAACAATAAACTGTGCTTTTTGATGCTGGCTTAAACCAGTATTGCTTTTGGTTGGGGTAATCCTGTGCTGATACAAACGGTAGATTTTATCGCCGCTAGCTGAAAGAAAAGCCTTTCCGTACTTCTCAAAACAATGGTGCCGCAACTTCCACAAGGCATAGCGCTCAGTCACTCTTTCTTCCGGCCCGGGAATAAATTCCTTGTGGTCGCTTAAATGCCGGGGTAAGTCATTTGCGATATTTTCTGCCGGATGCCTTACCGGATAACTATTCATTTCCAACGTCTCCATGTTCACCACATGCACTTTTTCGCTCCAGTTTTCACTGATGATCAAATTATTTCCGCTTTTCGACAAGGCTATTTCAGCTCCCCATGAGTCTTTATTGCGGTAAATATTATCGTAGGTAAAAGGCAGATGTCTCATTTCATTGGTCTTCAGGTTGAATGAAACAAGGCCGTTCATTTTGTTTGCAGAGTTGTCATCATCGGTCCACGAGGCTTGTAATCCGGTAACAACCAGATCAAGGTCCGAAAAATATTCAAAACCGTGCGTTTCCGGCAGCCAGGCAAAATCAGTAAATTTTGGCAAATCAATGATGCGCTCATTACCATCCTTGATTCGTACAAGTGCCTCGCCGTAAAAGATGACAACATCACTCAAACTTTCAACCGAAAAATCCCTGGCGTTCTCTACGTGAACGGGACAGTCTATTTTTGCGACATCACGTTTTTCTTCAACCAAATAGAACTTCAAGTCGTCTCCATCAGGATACACAATTAGAGTGCTATCCCTACGGTAAATAATTCTTTTTGAATCAAAAAAACTGAACCCAATAGAATCCAACAGCTCACTCTGTAGACTGGTATAGCGCAGATCGCCCATGGTTGTTCTGATAGTCTCACCATCCATGCGAATACACCCCGTTGATAGAGCCATACCGAGCAATCCCGCAAAGAGAAAGGGTTTCACGGTCATGAGTCCAGAAAAACGAAACCTGAAGTTCCTAACCGAAGACCAAAAGATAGTTGTGTTCTTCATGTTGTTAAAAAGCTGAATATAATAGTTTTTGCATTCACAAAACAACAGGCTCCTCATTATCAAGGGTAAGAAAAATGCGCCAAAGTCTCCGCTTGCTGACTCAAATTGCGTTAAGTTGGTTCAATTGAGTTTTTCACTCCCCCTATGACAACTACACAAAACTTCTCTCGAAGTAAGCTAAAAGATGCGCCGTTATGCATACTGTGAAATAAGTCATGAAGAAAGCATAGAATAATGCTCACTTCATGACCCATGTACATGCAATTACGCTACTTAAGCGGAAGCGTGCCATGCCGCTTTAAAATTTCAAGCAGTCGAGGTTCATTGATAGGAGCACGATTCTCCTTCATTGCATCGATTTCCTCCTCGCTATACAACTCTTCCAAATGTTGCATAAACTCAGAGGGGTTGGGTTTGCATTCTGTCGCCTCCCAACATCCACCATGATTACCCGCACATTGACTTCCACAACTTCCATCAGGAAGCGTGCAGACCATAGGACCATACTCACCCATGCCCAGACTCCTCTCAACAGGATGAGTTGTGTAATCATCTTCCGCAAGCTCAATAGAGTCATCTGCCTTGTTACACGAAAATAAAAGAAGCTGCAAGCTTAAAATCCACAAAATTTTTAGTGTTTTCATTCTTCAAACATTAAGAACCACCTACTCTATTCCGTTTTCGGCAGCCCGGGCTCACTCGTTTACAACCGGTTGATTTAATTGAGCCCTCCAAAGCAAAAAAAAAAAAAGAATCACAAATTTATTTTTATCCGAAACATACGCCCCATATGTTGATAACATGCTTTTTAAAGTGATTCAAACGGAGTGAATATGAAGCTAACTGTGCGTTTTACGCGTTTTCAACATTTCCCATTTTTTGTTGATATCTTTTGTCTTATTATTTCCCATTTACTCTTTTTAGATCATTATATATCTAGGTATTGTAACAGCCTAAGAACACCCATCCATTGATGACGGTGTAATATTTTGAACCAGACATTTGTGCGCGCTAACCGCAGAGCATAAAATCATACAGCTCGTACGCCTCTTCGTGCACAGGGTGGTTGTTTCAATTTGCATGGTCTCTCTTCCACCTGAGGCTATGGTTCCTCTAAAAGTGTTCAAATTCTAACTCTACATGCCACTCCCCTTCCACTTCAATAGACTTAGATACCACAAAAATGCCTGAATTGAATTCATCAATCTCACTCATTTCCAACTTATCCTTGTCGAAGTATAGAGTCAGTGAAGTGCTATCTGAGCGCATTGGATCAGTATTGGCGTCATCTTGAGAGTTTGTTGGAAGCTCACTCGTTGTATTCCAAAACCACCATCAATTCAACACAATACCCTCCGAGGTGAGCCATTCAGTCAACTCTTCAAAAGAATTACTGCGGAACTTCACTGTGTACTCGTCATCCAGCACGATATAACCGGGAATGCTCGCAACATTAAACGCCAGCCCCAGGACGCCGGAAACATCCACAAAGTTTTGCCACGGCAAAGAGCGTTTGTGATGGGATGCACTGGCTCTTGACTCCGCATCCCTAACAGCCACAGCTATAACTTCAACACCCCGCCCATACCATTCCGGGTAATGCTTTTTTAGCTCTTCCTGCTGCACGATACAAGGCCCACACCACGAAGCCCAAATGTCAATTACAAACCATTTCGGATTGCTCCTTGAGCGAAGCAAGACCAGGAAAGATTCTGAATCATCATCGTCCCCG
This sequence comes from Cryomorphaceae bacterium, assembly GCA_007695365.1. Classification (NCBI taxonomy): domain Bacteria; kingdom Pseudomonadati; phylum Bacteroidota; class Flavobacteriia; order Flavobacteriales; family Cryomorphaceae; species Cryomorphaceae bacterium. The sequence continues at coordinate 4,553 of REDV01000093.1, forward strand.
AGAATTTCTGAGATATTCTTACCCTCTATCCCGGCTTTGTTGGCGCAAATGGCAGGCAGCAGAGAAATTGGCGCATGCACTGCAGCCGACCTGCAAATGTCCTCAGCCAATTTCTTGTCTTGAATTTGCGCCATTATCATGCTCAGAAACAAATAGACAAACTTGTTGGATGGGTCCTTTATCCATGTCGCGATGATATAGTCATTGGCTGAGTCCATTAACTGCCTGATTCGACGTTCGGTTTCCTCTGCTTCGCTTGCATCACTATTAGCCACTTTCCTGAGGCTTTTAGCCAAAGTCATGGACTCCGCGCGAAACGAATTCAATTGTGCATTAAAAGCATTGAACTCTTCTTGAAGCGAACTTCCCTCATAGGTAACAAAGCGGAAACCGGAGGATTCATCCCGCTGAAAGTTCAGTCGAATATTGCTACCATCTAGCAGAACCGGAAAACTCATTCCACTTTTATCGCAGTGGTTTATAACCGATACTGCCGAAACACTGAACTCTTCACGCCCATGACTATAGGTGAGTGAATGATCATCCAATAAACCGGAAAACAAGGTGTCCTGACCCGATTCCTTGTTAATCAACACCACGGTGAGCGAATCACATCCAAACCCCTGAAACGAAATGGTTCCAGCCATAGAGAAAGACACCCACAAAAGCAATAAAACCGAAATGAAAACTGTTCTGGTCATGGTAAGTAATTAAAGTGCCCCAATTTCTTTATTTCAAGCGAGATTGGGGCACTCATTGAACTTGGTCAAAAGATTGTTGGTTGCCCAATACTTATCAGAAAATCATTAATCTTAGTCTTGTTGTCTGATGATAGATTCTCAAGCGCAAATAACAAGTCATTATGCGCAATTTCAAGATTACGCCAATCTTTGTGGCTCACCAAATCAAGGTATGCAAACAACGAATTCTGCAGTTCTTGACCAACGCTAGAGGGCTGCAATCCCGTCCGAACAAATTCAGCTAAGTCCTGAACCAATTCAGCTTGATTTTCGTCGATAACAATATCACCCAAAGAGCTTTCGTCGTCATCGCGACAATCGCAGTTTGCGAAGCCAAACATACACCAGCACTCAGCCATATCATTTGAACATTCAACTGAACAAGCAGCAAACAGGCAGTCTGCTTGACATGATGACGCTCGAAAAGCACCATTATTCGCAGCCTCCGCGATCTGACTTTGAAATTCTGCATTATGGATTTCATCACTTTTTTCGCAGGATATAATGGCAATAGAAGCGAATAATGCTAATACTCGCAATACCCCAAAACTGTGGATAAACTTTGTTTTCATTTTAAAGAGTTTAAAACCACCTACTCTATTCCATTTTCGGCAACCCGGGCTCACTCGTTTACAACCGGTTGATTTGATTGAGCCCTCCAAAGCAAAAAAAAAAAAAAAGAATCACAAATTTATTTTTATCCGAGACATACGCACCATATGTTGATAACATGCTTTTTAAAGTGATTCAAACGGAGTGAATATGAAGCTAACTGTGCGTTTTACGCGTTTTCAACATTTCCCATTTTTTGTTGATATCTTTTGTCTTATTATTTCCCATTTACTCTTTTTAGATCATTATATATCTAGGTATTGTAACAGCCTAAGAACACCCATCCATTGATGACGGTGTAATATTTTGAACCAGACATTTGTGCGCGCTAACCGCAGAGCATAAAATCATACAGCTCGTACGCCTCTTCGTGCACAGGGTGGTTGTTTCAATTTGCATGGTCTCTCTTCCACCTGAGGCTATGGCTCCCCTCAAGGTGTAAAGAGAGCAAAAGCGCATGCGGATAAACCTCATCCCGAAACTTTTCCTCAAACATCGCTACCTTTGGCCACGCAATTCAACAAGACATGAGCAAAGCCACAACGTACAAGGAAACCCAGCGGCTCACCATCTGGTGGGTATGGCTTATTCTACTGCTGATCAACGCTTTTTCTGCATACGCACTGGTACAACAAATGGCCTTTGGCAATCCGGTGGGAAACAACCCCATGAGCAACACGGGCTTGATCATTTTTGCTGTACTTTTTCTTCTGCTCACTGTGGGCTTCTCGCAGATTACCTTGCGCACCCGGTTGAATGAGAAAGGCGTTCACGTGCAACTTTTTCCTTTTCACCTGAAATACCGAACCTTTGGGTGGGAAAAAATCACCTCTACGGAAGTGCGCCAATACAATCCCATCAAAGAATACGGTGGCTGGGGGTTACGCATGGGGCCGTCGGGAACGGCCTACAATATGAAGGGAAACCGAGGTCTGCAACTCGTTTTAAACAACGGCAAGCGCATTTTGATTGGCACGCAAAAACCGGAACAGATCAACGCCTTTCTGCAAAGCCGCTCAGGCAAAAGTACGGGGTCAGCGGGCTAGTCCTCGTAAAGCAGATAGGGTGTGCGTTGTCTGGCAAAAGCCTCGAGACCGTCCTTCCAGGTGGCGCGAATTTGCTCTTCTGTGTAACCCGCTTTTACCTGTTTAATCAGCTCATCGGTGCCGGCCAGTTTGTTGAAAAAACCACTCTCCAGAAAAAAGGCCTCCTTGTTTGGCGCATGCTCATACGTGGTGAGTAAAAAAGACAGGTTGAGCCGCTGTGGCGGCGTTTCCTCCCCGCGCAGATCCCAACCCACGCATTCCTTATTTTCGTGGGGAGGGTATTTGGACACCCCCGGAATAGAACGCGGTGTAAAACGATGTTCACCGGCCTTCAAACCGGGCATTCCGATTTGCTGAAATGGTGCGTCGGTGCCCCTGCCCACGCTCACCAGGGTGCCTTCGAACAATCCCAGCGACGGGTACAAATACACGCTTTGCATGTTGGGCAGGTTGGGCGACGGCGCCACGGGCAGCTCGTAGCGCACGGATCGCGCATAAGCCTCGCAGGGAACCACATCCAACGCGCATTTCACACCACCCTTCAGCCAGCCCTCACCGTTTATCATAAGCGCCAGTTCTGCCACCGTCATGCCGTGTACCAGCGGAATAGGATGCATTCCCACAAAAGAGCTGAATTTCGGGTTGAGTACCGGACCGTCTATGTAGTGCGCGTGCGGATTGGGCCTGTCGAGAACCAGCACTGAAACTCCCGATTCGCCGGCGGCCTCCATCACCAGGTGCAAGGTGCTGATGTAGGTATAAAAACGCACCCCTACATCCTGAATATCGAACACCACCACATCCAGATCAGACATCTGTTGTTGCGTAGGTTTTTTGTTTTTTCCGTAGAGCGACACCACCGGGATTCCCGTGCGGGCATCTACGCCGTGATCTACCCATTCGCCGTCGGCTGCATCGCCCCGAAATCCGTGCTCAGGCCCAAAAACCCGCACCAGATTGACCCCATGCGCCAGCAAGGTGTCTACCAAATGGACACCTGCTACCTGTGCCGTAGGATTGGCCACCACCCCTACCCGCCTTCCTGTGAGATGAGCCAGAACGCGCTCCATTTGCTCTGCTCCGGTGCGCAGCGGCTCATCCTGTGTAATTTGGATTTCGGGCGGTTCGGAAACAGGAGCCGGAACTTCCGCGCATCCGCAAATGGGCACGGTGAGCCAAAACCCGAGGCCAACACGGCAGATTATATTGCTAATTTTGCGCGACTTCAGCGGAAAGGAATTGAAGATAGAATCGTTCATAGCGGGTAGAATGCTCAAAGGTAGCGAAAGCGGTTCTAAAACCTTTTCGCGCCCCATTGTAAGTATTGCCATAGCAGGCATTGCGCTTGGGATGGCGGTGATGATTCTCTCGATGGCCATTGTAACCGGGTTCAAAACCGAGGTGCGCAACAAGGTAACGGGCTTTGGTGCTCATATACAGATTACGCCGCTTTCGATGAACAACAGCTACGAATCGGAGCGCATGCAACGGCAGGCACACCTCGTGCCGGAAATCAGCGCGCTTAGGGAGGTACGACACGTGCAAACCTACGCAACCAAGCCCGGAATTGTAGAAACCGAAACCGACATCCACGGGGTGATCGCCAAGGGTATCGGAACGGATTTCGACTGGCATTTTTTCCGCGACAAACTGGTACTGGGCAACTTGCCCGACATATCAGACACCGCCATTACGCAACAAGTATTGGTTTCTACCCACCTTGCCAACCTGTTAAAACTAGACACCAACCAGCGTATTACTGTGTATTTCCCGAATCAGGCCGGAAGTTTGAGCCCTCGCAGGTTTGTGATTTCGGGTATGTACGAAACCGGCCTCGCCGAATTTGACGCACAGTTTCTGTTCATGCACATCGGGCATTTGCAGCGCATCAATCGCTGGGGATTGGAAGCACAACTGCGGGTATCGGGCGATTGCGAAAACCAGCTCCTTATTGTTGAGGCCCTCGCATTTGGCGGCGACGGAGAGTACCGGTTTAACTGGGGCGATTCCGGTATGCGGGGTGCAGGTCCGCACGGCGTTTGCCTGGATCGCGACACCACGCTCAAAGTGGTGCTCACAGACCGCTCACTTACCCTGCCCGACTCTGCGTGGATTACCGTAAAGTACCCCCAAGACCACAGCGGCTGTATCTGCGACGCCGAACTGGCAAAGGTGCAAACCGGAGGCAGCAGCAACCATCACTACGTGGGCGGCTACGAAGTGGTGCTGCACGATTTTCGGCACATGCACAAAGCCAACAACGCTGTGTACGACATCCTGGACTACGACCTCAAAACCACACTTATTTCAGAGCGCATTCCGGAAATTTTCAACTGGCTGGAAATGATTGACATCAACCCCAAAATCATCATCACGCTCATGATTATTGTGGCAGTTATCAATATGTCGTCGGCCTTGTTGATTTTGATTCTTGAACGCGTAAACATGATCGGCATTCTCAAGGCTCTCGGCGCCACAGACTGGTCGGTGCGAAAGATTTTTCTCTACACCGCCGGATACCTTATAGGCTACGGTTTGCTTATTGGAAACGTGGTGGGTATAGGACTTTGCCTGGCACAAGATTACTGGGAACTGGTGTCGCTCGATCCGGCCAGCTACTACGTGTCCTCCGTGCCCATTTTGTTGAAATGGGAGCACGTACTGATGCTCAACATCGGCACGTTGGCCATTTGTTTGCTGGTGCTGATACTGCCTTCCTACCTGGTAACGCGCATTTCGCCGGTACGCGCCATACGCTTCAACTGATTTACGCGCAGCCAAAAAACCAATAAGCTCACAGGATGGTTACTTTTGCAACTGAAATCAAACCCGCATGAAAATCTACGACAACATTCTTGAAACCATCGGCAACACGCCCATGATTCGCATGAACCGCATTGCGCAGGATATTCCCGGCACCGTGTTGGCCAAGGTTGAGTATTTCAACCCGGGTCATTCGGTAAAAGACCGCATGGCGCTCAAAATGATTGAGGACGCTGAAAAAGCAGGTCATCTCAAACCCGGCGGAACCGTGATTGAATGCACCAGCGGAAACACGGGAATGGGGCTGGCGCTGGCCTGCATCGTAAAAGGCTACAAGCTGATTTGCACCCTGAGCGACAAGCAGAGCAAGGAGAAAATGGATATTCTGAGGGCCATGGGAGCGGAGGTGCACGTGTGCCCAACCAACGTACCGCCAGATCACCCTGAGTCATACTATTCGGTGGCATCCCGCCTGAACCGCGAGATTCCCAATTCTTTCTATCCCTACCAATACGATAATCTCAGCAACCGACAGGCCCATTACGAAACCACGGGTCCCGAAATCTGGGAGCAAACCGAAGGAAAAATCACCCATTTTGTGGTAGGAGTAGGAACCGGAGGAACCATCAGCGGAGTGGCAAAGTACCTCAAGGAGAAAAACCCCAATATCCAGATTTGGGGTATTGATACCTACGGCTCGGTTTTCAAGAAATACCACGAAACCGGCGAGTTTGACGAGAAAGAAATCTACAGCTATATCACTGAGGGAATTGGCGAAGACATCTTGCCAAAAAACGTGGATTTCAGCCTGATTGACCATTTTGAAAAAGTAACCGACAAGGTAGGCGCCCTCACCACGCGTGAGCTGGCGCGCAAGGAAGGACTTTTCCTGGGTTATAGCGCAGGGAGCGCCTTTGCCGGTGTTCGCCAACTGAAAGACCGCCTCAACGCCGACTCTGTGGTGGTGGTGCTGTTTCACGACCACGGATCGCGATACGTGGGCAAGGTGTACAACGACGACTGGATGCGCGACCGCGGTTTCCTCAGTGACCGAAATCGCCATGCTATTGACCTCGTAAACAACCATGTAGAGCAACCACTGGTCACTGTTGGTTCGGGCGAGTTGGTAGCGAACGCCATCCAGAAAATGCGTCAGTTTGATATTTCGCAGATTCCCGTGGTGGACGACGGCAAGTTTGTGGGCTGCCTTAACGACAACCGCTTGTTTCAGAAACTGGTTGAAAACCCCGAGGTGGGCAACATGCGCGCATCTGAAGTGATGGACGAAGCCCTTCCCGTGGTCACCGCCCAGTGCGAATTGACGGAGATTGCGGCCATGATTAACAAAGACGTTCACGGGGTGCTGGTGCAGATTGACGAGGATAAGCATCATATCATTACCCGCCACGACCTGATCGGGGCATTCTGTTGAGATGCTGCATGTAACCGACCAGATGGGGCGGAACATCACCCTACCCGCCAGACCACAACGCATTGTTTCACTGGTTCCCTCTATTACTGAGCTCCTTTTTGACTTAGGCCTCGGCAACGAGGTAGTGGGTGTGACTCGGTTTTGTGTGCATCCCGAGCAGGCAAGGCAAACTGCCCGAAACATGGGTGGCACCAAGAAAATTCATCACGACCGTATTGCCGCGCTTCAGCCCGACCTGATTATCGGCAGCAAAGAAGAAAATACCCCCGAAGACATTGAGCGCTTGTGGCATACCTACCCCGTATGGATGAGCGACGTGAAAACCATTTCGGAGGGTATTGCAATGATTGTACAAATCGGCGAGTTGTGCAGACGCCCTTCCGAAGCGCAGCACATGGCTCAGGAAATCGAAGCGGATTTCGACAAGCTGAAGTCTTCAATTGTCGGTCAGCCAAACATACGGGCGGCTTACCTCATCTGGCACAAGCCCATGATGGTGTGCGGTACAAACAACTTTATTGGCGATGTGATGCGCGCCATGGGGTTGCATAATGTGTTTGACGGGCATTTCGGCGGTAGGGATGGCACTCCGCGATATCCGGCCATCACCGCGGAAGAGTTGGCAGTGAGCAATGCCGATGTGGTGCTCCTTTCGTCGGAGCCCTTTCCTTTTAAGGATGAGCACATTCAACACTACCAGACCCTCTTGCCCCACAGCACTGTGACAAAGGTGGACGGCGAGCTGTTTTCATGGTACGGCTCAAGGATGGCAAAAATGCCGGGGTATTTGCGAGGGCTGCGCGGCAAACTGCAAGAGAGATTACCATAAGGAACCTGAATTTCTTCTTATTCTGAGCCCAAATACGCGGTAAGATAATTGTTAGTTTTGCTCGCATGCACCGCCTCCTTTTTCGGCTCACATTGTTGGCCTTCTGCATTGCCCTGTGGGTACCTGCCGGTGCACAGCGCGTTGGACTTGTGCTGAGCGGCGGAGGTGCAGCCGGATTGTCGCATATTGGGGTACTCAAAGCCTTGGAGGAAAACGAAATTCCCATTGACTATATCACCGGAACGAGCATGGGCGCTTTTATCGGCGCGCTCTACGCCATCGGATATTCTCCGGCCCAGATAGACTCGCTGGTGCGCACCGACTACTTTGCCATGGCTGCTGCCGGCGACTTTGAAAACCGATATCGTTACTATTACTACAACACGCTGAAAAGTGCGTCCATCATACAGCTCAGAATCAGCAATAAGTTCAACGTAACCAGCCTGCTTCCCACCAACCTAGTGAAGCCCACCATGATGGACCTCATGCTGATGGAGGGCATGTCGGTGCCGTCGGCAGTGGCAGATTACAATTTCGACAATCTAGTGGTGCCGTTCAGATGTGTGGCTTCAGACATTGAGAAAAAGCGCCAGGTCGTTTTCAGCAACGGAAACCTCGGTGAGGCTGTTCGGGCATCGGTCAGCTATCCGTTTTACTTTGAGCCCGTGCGATTTGGCGATAGGATCCTTTTCGACGGTGGTTTGTACAACAATTTTCCGATTGACGTGATGTACGATGTGTTTATGCCCGATTACATCATTGGCAGCAACGTAAGCGGAAACATTGCACCACCCGAAGATGATGATTTGCTGAGCCAGTTGGAGAACATGATTCGCGAAAAGACTGACTTTGATCTGGTGTGTGATGAAGGTATTCTCATTGAATCAGAGTTGGATGTGGGTACTTTTGATTTCAGCAAAATGGACGCCATTATTGCCGACGGTTATGCCCGCACGATTGCGCTCATAGACTCTATCAGGGCCGATGTAAGCCGCACCGTGAGTAAAGCTGAAATGCAGGAACGCAGGAAGGCCTTCCGCAGTAAACTTTCCCCACTTACCATAAGCGGGGTGGAAGTATCCGGAGTAAACAAGCGACAGGCTCAATACGTGGAGCGTGTGGCTGGTTTGCGCAGACGAGAGGAAGCGGTTCCGTTTGAAATTATGCGCCGCAGGTTTTACCACCTTATCCAGGATGAGAAAATCAGGTACGCCTATCCGAGTGCGCGTAAAAACGACCATGACGAACATTACACCATGGATATTTACGTGAAACGTGAAAAAGAGGTCATGCTCGAATTTGGTGGCCACCTGTCATCTAAACCAGTGAATACCGGATTTGTGGGATTGCAGTACAACCATTTTTCACGTTTGCCGATTTCGCTCTCAGCCAATTCTTATTTCGGAAAGTTTTACGGCTCGGTTATGACCCGCATAAAGATAGAGTTTCCAGGTGCCAACATGTTCCGGTTGGAGCCCGTTTTCACCATGAATCGCTGGGACTACTTCAAGAGCTTTGCCAATTTCTTCGAGGAATCGAAGCCCTCCTTCATCGTGCAAAACGACTGGTACACAGGCTTACTCGCCACACTACCCACCGGAACCAACGGAATTGTTCAGGCCGACATCAAATATTCGCAGCTCCGCGACCAATACTACCAGGACGACCTTTTTACGGCAACCGACACTTCCGACCAAACCTATTTCCGCAACGGAACAGTGGGCTTAAAGCTGGAAATCAGCAGTCACAACCAAAAACAATTCGCCACCAAAGGAAAAATGATTGACATTCGTGGCCGATACGTGAGCGGATCTGAAGAAACCATTCCCGGCAGCCGGTCATTCGAGGGATTGCAATTCAACGCCTACCGCCAATGGGTTCAGCTTAGTTTGGAAACTGATAATTACTACAACTTTGGTAAATTCTTTACCGGTGGAGTGTTCTTCAAAGCGCTTTATAGCAACAGACCTTTCTTTACCAACTACTCCGCCACCATTATTTCAGCTCCGGCTTTTCAGCCTATACCCGAGAGTCGCACCTTTTTTCAGGAAGAGTTCAGGGCGCATCAGTTTCTTGCAGGAGGACTCAAAGCCATCTTTCAAATCAACAAAAATTTTCACCTGCGCTTTGAGAACTTCAGCTTCCTGCCGTACCGTCGCATTGTTCGCAACGAAGAAAATATGGCGGCATACGGAGAGCCCTGGGAGCGTCCTTTTTTCCTGAGTTCAACCACCATCGTGTTTCAGTCGCCGCTCGGGCCATTGAGCTTTAGTGCCAACTACTACGAAAACCGCCCTTCGGAGCAATGGAGTTTCCTATTCAGCTTTGGATATGTGCTCTTTAACAAGCGCGGACACGAGTAAACCTGCTCAGGCCGGTACGTACACGACCGACTTGGTGAGAAAAAAGTCTTCATGGAAGTACTCGGCAATAGGATAAAAATCGGCCTCCACGCCGGCATCTCGAACTTCATCCCTAAGATCCCCCCCTTTTAGACTGAGCATACCGTTGGGAAGTGAATTGAACGTATCTGAAGCGAATTTTCCATCACTCCAGTGCCGCAACTTTTGCATGGATGCCACCGCGCGATTGACCACAAAATGAAAGGAGCCGCTCGCCTCCTCGGCCCGTCCGTGTGTAGCTTGCACATTCGTTAAGCCGAGAGCGGCACTTACTTCCTTCACCACTTTGATTTTCTTACCGATAGAATCCACGAGGTGAAAGTGGCATTCCGGAAAAAGAATGGCCAGCGGAATACCCGGAAAGCCTCCCCCTGTTCCAATATCAAGAATTCTCGTACCCGGTTTAAAGCGGATGACGCGCGCTATGGCTAGTGCGTGCAGCACATGACGCTCGTAGAAATGCTCCATATCCTTGCGGGATATCACGTTGATTTGCTGATTCCAATGCGCGTACAAAGGCCCCAGCTGCTCAAAGCGATTGCGCTGTTGGTCAGTGAGATCCGGAAAGTAGCGAAAAATGAGATCCGGGTCGGACATGATGGAAATCAGATACGCTCTTTGGTGTGGCGAAGCAAGTGCGAAAGAAGGTCGCGGGCTCTGAAGAGTTGTGCTTTTACAGTACCCAGCGGAAGGTCCAGTTCTTCGGCAATTTCCTCGTAGGAATATTCTTTGAAGTAACGCAGCACCACAAGCTCACGGTATCGCGGCTTCAACTTATCCACCACCTCGCGCATGGCTTCCACCTTTTGCGATTTCATAAAGCTTTCTTCCGGATCCAACTCTTCATCCCGCACCTCGTACGTCAGATCGTCACCCTCATCGTTGGAGATGGAATTATCGAGGGAAACCATTTTCTTCTTCTTTTCCTTGCGAAGAAAATCAATACAGTTGTTGGAAGCAATTTTGAAGAGCCACGTGCTGAAAGCATAGCTGGGTTGGTACTGCTCGAGGCGTTTGAATGCTTTTCCGAAGGCTTCGATGGTAAGGTCGTCGGCATCGTCGCGGTTATTCACCATTTTAAGCAGCATAAAGAAAATCGCGTCGCGGTAACGATCCATCAGCTCGGCATAGGCCCGCTGATCGCCTTTTACTGCTTTCTGCACCAGATCGTAATCGTATTTGGCTTTGTCGGATAAATGATCGTTTACTTCCATTTCTTCTGTTTTGAAAAAAGAGCGGCTACCAAAAGTGCAAACTGGTTTGCCAGAAGCACCACTTCGAGCAGTGGCGACCAGGCCCAAATATACTTGTCTTTGAGAACCCGGAAGCTGAGCCGAAAGATAACCAATTGCGTCATTACTTTGGTGGCTAAAAGCACCGAAGCGATGTACTGCGTGTTTTCGCAGGTAAACAAATAAATTACTGCCACTAACCATGTTGTTAGGAATAGTGGATAGAGCCCAAGCATCAACCTTGAACCCCATCGGTAGTGTGTTGCAGTACTGTAATGTCGTCTTTTTTGGCGCCACCACCGCAACCACGAATCCGGTCCTGAGGTCCACATCAATGCATCGGGGTGCACAATAACCGCCGTGTTCTTTTTGCGGGCAATGTCGCGCACCAGCAGATCGTCATCGCCCGACATAATATGGTAATGCTTTTTAAACCCACCCACTACATCATAGGCACTCCGGGTGTAGCCGAGATTTCTCCCCACGCCCATGTAGGGGAATCCCGCCAGCGCAAAACCTGAGTAAAACATAGCTGTGAGCAGGGTTTCGAACCGCACGAGCGCATTGACAAGTCCTTTGGCCGGCTTTGCAGGGCTCATTCCCAGCACCACTTCTTTGCCGCTTTGAAAACCCGCAGCCATGTGCCGCAACCATTGATTGCTTTCAGGCACACAGTCGGCATCGGTAAAAATAAGGAGCTCATGGGAGGCCTTTTTGATACCAAGCGTAAGCGGAAATTTTTTGCCCGGGCGGCGCTGAACATGCTCTTCAACAGTAACCACTTTGAGGTGGCTGTACACTTGTTGAAAGTTTAGAAGCTCATCACCGGTTTGGTCCCACGAATCGTCGTTTACCACCACTACTTCGAATTGAGGATAATCCTGCTCGAGTATGCGCGGTAGGTTCGCTATTATATTCTGCTCCTCGTTGTGGGCACAAATCACTACCGAAACTGCGGGCCAATCCATCCTGTCGGCCGGAGTCATTCTTTTTTGAATACCCGGCCTGAGAAAAAAGAACAGATAGTAGAAAAACAACCCACACAGTGAAGCAATGGCCAGCAAGAGCGCTGCGGCGGTTTGCAAATCGAGTTCTGTTGGCCAGAAGGTCATGCCGGCAAAATTAGCACAGGCATCATCTGCCCCGCTTGTTCTATCTTTGGCGTTATTTCGCTACTTATCAACAACGCGTAACACACCTGCATTTGTTCAAGTTTGATTTACTCTCTACCGACCCGGCCAGCAGTGCGCGTGCCGGTGTAATCTCAACCGCGCATGGCACCATTGAAACGCCCATTTTTATGCCCGTCGGAACAGCCGGCGCAATCAAAGGGGTGCATATCAGCGAGCTGGAAGAAGACACCCGTGCCGACATCATGCTCTCCAACACCTATCACCTCTATCTCCGGCCCGGAACAGAAATCATTCGCGGAGCCGGAGGCTTGCATCGTTTTAACGGCTGGAACAAACCCATCCTCACGGATAGCGGCGGATACCAGGTATATTCTTTGGCCGGGAGCCGAAAAATTACCGAAAGCGGCGTGAGTTTTAAGTCTCATATTGACGGAAGCGCGCACTTTTTCAGTCCGGAGCGGGCCATTGACATACAACGTGAAATTGGCGCTGACATCATCATGGCATTTGATGAGTGCACGCCCTACCCTTGCGACTACGAATACGCCAAAAACTCGCTCGACATGACCCACCGCTGGCTGCAGCGCTGCGTGGATCGCTTTGAAAAAAAAGTGCCCCTCTACGGATATGGCCAAACCCTGTTGCCCATTGTGCAGGGAAGCACCTACACCGATTTGAGGCAGAAATCGGCAGAGGTGATTGCGGGATTTGATTTACCCGGCAACGCCATCGGAGGCTTATCGGTGGGGGAGCCGCACGAAGAGATGTACGCCATGACCGATGTGGTTTGCAGGATTCTTCCCAAAGACAAACCGCGCTACCTTATGGGCGTAGGAACACCTGCCAACCTCCTGGAAAACATTGCCCTGGGAATAGACATGTTTGACTGTGTGATGCCCACGAGAAACGCCCGAAACGGAATGCTGTACACCAGTGAGGGGGTGATGAACATGCGAAATAAAAAGTGGGAAAATGACCACAACGTGATTGACCCCAACGGAACTTCGGGCGTTGACCAACGCTACTCACGGGCATTTTTGAGGCACCTCTTTATATCGGGCGAAATGTTGGGCCCGCAAATTGCAAGTCTGCACAATCTGGCTTTCTATTTGTGGCTGGTGCGCGAGGCCCGCAAGCACATCATGGCCGGTGATTTTACTACCTGGAAAAATCAAATGGTACCCAAACTCACCCACCGACTGTAGGCAGTTTTGAAAATTCTGGACAGATATATCATCCGCAACTTTCTGGGCACTTTTGTATTCATCATGGTGGTGATTATGAGCATTGCCGTGGTGTTTGACGTATCGGAGAAAATTGACGATTTTCTGCGGAACAACGCGCCTCTCAATGAAATACTGTTCACCTACTACGTGAACTTTGTGATTTTCTACGGTAACTTGTTCAGCGCGCTCCTTATTTTTATCACGGTTATTTTCTTCACCACCAAGCTGGCCAACCGCACCGAGTTTATTGCCATTCTGAGCAGCGGCGTGAGCTTTAAGCGGATTATGATACCCTACTTCTTTTCGGCAACCCTGCTGGTGGCCATTTCGCTGCTGTTGAATCACTTTCTTATTCCGGAGGCCAATAAAAAGCGGCTGTCTTTTGAAATGAAGTACTTCAGCTATGGCTGGACTCCCGACCGAACCAATATCCACCGCGAAATTACCCCGGGAACCATTGCTTATTTTCAACTGTACAGTCCGGCTTCGCTTTCAGGTTACAAGTTTGCACTTGAACAGTGGACACCCGAGGGTCAACTCAACTACAAGCTCGTAGCCGAGCGGGCAGCTTTCGACACCACCAACGGAAGGTGGCGTGTTCACAACTACTACGAACGCTTTTTTCTTCCCGGGGGACGCGGAGAAGAAATTCATACCGGCAGTAAAAAAGACACCCTCCTGGACCTTGACCCCGAAGATCTGCGTTTTAAAATTGACCTTGTTGCCGCGCTCAACTTTCGCGAAATGAGGGAGCACATCGCACAGGAAAAAATGAGGGGCTCCGACACCGTAACCTATTACGAAATAGAACTCTATCAACGAACCTCCTACCCCTTTGCCACCTACGTACTCACGCTCATCGCCGTGGCCATTGCCAGCAGAAAGGTGCGTGGCGGACTGGGCGTGAACCTTGTTTTTGGGTTTTTGATCGTGTTCATCTACATTTTCTCTATGCGGATGACCACGGTAGCGGCAACCAACGCAGGGCTGGATCCCATACTAGCCGTATGGATACCCAACCTGATTTTCGGGATTATCGGGGTGTTTCTCTACCGCAGAGCTCCGAAATAGGCTTAAAGCTCAAAGTACCACGCGTTCGGCCACAACTCACCGGGGTGTTTTTCAAACAAACCATATACAGCAGAACCACTTCCCGTCATGGACGCGTACAACGCTCCTCCTTTCTTCAATGAACCTATAACATTTCCAATCTCGGGGTATAGCGGCACCACACTGTCTTCAAACTGATTGCGAACAAGACTCTGACCATTGAGTAGCATCTCCTTTGATAGCTCCCGAAGGCTTACAGGGGCCGGAACCGGATTCACTCCGCTGTAGGCCTCACGCGTACCTACATGCAAGCGAGGATCTACCAACACCAGAAACAACCCACTTAAATCGAGGGCATGAGACTCCATCAACTCCCCTCGCCCGTGTACAAAAGCAGGTCTATTGCGGATAAAAAACGGACAGTCACTGCCCAGCTCAAGCGCCAATACTTCCAATTCGGGGGTTTTCAATCCAAGCTGGAACATATCATTCAGCATAAGGATAGCAAAAGCGCCATCGGCCGAGCCGCCACCCAACCCCGCTCCCATGGGAATCATTTTCCGCAAATGCATATGCACCGGCTGCACGGCTTCGAACCGGCTGTGCATAATGCGCCATGCTTTCACGCACAAATTGGCATCATCTTCACCTGGAATATTGAGACCAGATGTAGTAAACCTAAAGGTATCGGCAACCACCATTTCCAACGCATCAGAAAGCGGCACGGGGTAAAAAATGCTCTCAATGTTGTGGTATCCGTCGTCCCGACGGCCGGTAATGTATAGGCCAATGTTGATTTTGGCGTTGGGAAATGAAATCACAGAATTAGTTTGCCGCAAAAGTATCAATAGGGGCTATAACTTGAAGGAAGAGCAAAAAATTCTGTCAGGAAAAAAACTTTGTACCTTCGTCGCGATAATCCAAACACAACTGCATGGCCGTTTTCCTTGATTTTGAAAAACCCATTGAGGAGTTACAGATTCAGATTGATCAGGCGCGTGAACTCGCTGAAAAGAGTGAGGTAGATGTACAACAGGTGCTGGCCGAACTCGAAGAGAAGATTGTCCGAAAACGGGCGGAGATATACGGTAACCTCACACCTTGGCAGCGCGTGCAGGTTTCTCGCCATCCTGAAAGACCTTACACACTTTATTATATCAAGGCACTTACCGGCGAAAATTTTATTGAGCTGCACGGCGACCGGAATGTAAAGGACGACAAAGCCATGGTGGGTGGTTTGGGTACCATTGACGGCAAGCCTGTGATGTTTATTGGCCAGCAAAAAGGGGTAAACACCAAAATGCGCCAATACCGAAACTTTGGAATGGCCAACCCGGAAGGCTACCGCAAAGCCTTGCGCTTAATGAAGCTTGCCGAAAAGTTCAACATTCCGGTGGTTTCTTTGATTGACACTCCCGGCGCCTACCCCGGTCTGGAGGCAGAGGAGCGCGGTCAGGGAGAGGCCATTGCCCGCAACCTGTTTGAGATGGTGAATTTGCGGGTTCCCATGATCTGCGTGATTATTGGCGAAGGTGCATCAGGTGGTGCATTGGGAATTGGCATGGGAGACAAAGTATACATGCTCGAAAACTCCTGGTATTCTGTAATCTCTCCTGAAAACTGCTCCACTATTTTGTGGCGCACATGGGATTTTAAGGAAGTGGCAGCAGATGCGCTCAAACTTACGGCTCAAAACATGCTCGACCACAAGTTGATTGATGGAATTATTCCTGAGCCGGTTGGGGGTGCCCACACAGATCCGGAGGGGACAGTGCGCAACATCAAGTCGCAGCTACTGAAAGACCTGGCTAAGTTGAAAAAAGCGAGTCCTGACCGGAGAATTGCTGCCCGGATTAAGAAATACGCGTCGATGGGCGCTTACGGCTAAGCCTGCACGCTAAGGATTTCTGTTGTAGAGTACACAAACATCTCGCGGGTTGTTTACCGCAATGGTTCCTATTTCCTGCATTCCGTTCCCCTGAAGGCTGAACACGTGGATATGTGATTGCGTTAAACCAAAAACCCTGTTGCCCAAAGGGTCGTGCACCAAACGGTGGAAGTCGGGCCCGTTGTAAAAAACCTGTAGCGGGCCCGCAAAATTGAAGCGGTATACCGTGCCATCGATTTGAAACAGATAGCGGCGATTTGCCAGTTTACACACAGCGGTGATCTCTCCTTGAGGCAACGTCCCGATTTGTGTGAAGTTTTGACCCATAATGTTGTATTTCCTGATTCTGGGCTGGCCGTTTTCGTTCACAAAGATGACGGTCTGATTGGGCTCGGTGATATTTTCCGAACTTACATCGGGAAACATCTCCACCACATCACCCTGCATTCCAATTCGAAACTCTACTGCACCGCTTACCTTGAAAAACACGGTGAAGTCCTGGCTGGAGTTATCTATGCGTCGTTCTATGGCAAAAGCGCGGTTGTCGGTAAGCAGGCACGTCACGGGCCGATGCAGCAACAGCTCCGTATCAAAGCCGGCAATCACGCTTCCGCTTTTGTTGAGAATCTGAAAAAAATGATCCGTATCGCCCACCAGCAGTTCGCCATTATTGGGGTTCAAACTTACACTTTCAATGCTACGCCAGGATGTGTTGTTGGGTATATCGTGCTCCCATTGCTGACCGAATTCCGGGTAATTCAAAGCGCGAATTTTACCGTTTACAGTTGACACCACTTTCACGTTTCCTTCCAGATGATTGGGCACCAAACGCTGCACATCACCGGCACCGCTCAGAACCGGGTTCATCACCCCGTTTTCCAGCAGGGCTACTGTTCGGTTGTTTCCTGCCCCATATGCCACCATAACAGCTTTCTCTTCCAAGGGCAAGGGCACTAGATTGATTTTCCGGAAAATACTGGTGTGATTATCATTATCGTAAGCAATGAGATTCAGGTAGTAAGGCTGCCCTCCCTGTAAATCGGGGCGGTTGATGTAAAAAGCCTTGTTCAGCTGATAAGTGGGTGTTCCGGGAAACTCATCGCCCATATTGGCAAGGCTTGAACCCGCAGCATTGGTGAGACTAACTTTTACGCGGCGCACCACTTCATCGTCGGTAATGTGGGCGTTTACCACGATCGTGTCAACAGAGTATATCAGCGCGTTTTCGGCCGGGCTGTTCCATGTAACCTGCGGCCCTACACCGTCGGAATTTTGCTTCTTACAAGCAGTTAAAGCCCACAGAACACAAATTAACAACAACAAATTGTTCATTACTCTCACAGCCTAAATGTACGAAAAGCCCGTATAAGCCGTATCTTCATAGATTCACTCCGGTTGATTTCCTAATCGCTATCTGCTTGTTTCACAGGGCTGTGACCAATCACTAACAATTGTTCAAAACCCGTCTTGAAAACATTGTCAAATCAAAAACAGGAATGCGAAACCGGATGGTGAAGCAAGTATAATTTTGGGCCGGAAAAAGAAGAAACCATGGCAGAACTGGAAGTAGTTGAGAATAAGAAAGGAAGTAAAATGGCAGCTGTATCCATGGTGGATGGTGGCAAACTCCAACCTCAGGCCGTAGAGTTGGAAGAGGCTGTACTAGGTGCGATGATGCTCGAGAAAAATGCGGTGAACGATGCCATTGAGATTCTATCGGCGGAGAGCTTTTACCGTGAGGCACATCAAAAGATTTTTACTGCCATCAAAGAGCTGTTTGCCGACACCGAGCCTATCGACATTCTCACCGTAACGAACCGGCTTCGAAAGAACGCTCACCTGGACGACGTAGGCGGCCCCTATTACATAAGCCAACTCACCAATAAAGTTGCATCGGCCGCCAACATTCAGTTTCACGCCCGAATCATTGCCCAGAAGTACATCCTGCGTGAGCTCATTCGCATTTCTACTGACATAGTTCGCGAGGCTTTTGACGACACGACCGATGTATTTGACCTGCTCGACAAGGCTGAACAAAGCCTCTACAAAGTAGCCGAGGGCAACATCCGAAAGGACGTGAGCAAGATGCAAAACCTGATGGCCGAAGCCATCAAGCAAATTGAGGAAGCCGGTAAGAAGGACGGCGGTTTGAGCGGAGTGCCCACAGGCTTTACCAACCTGGATCGCCTGACGGGCGGTTGGCAGCGATCCGACCTTATTATCATGGCGGGTCGACCGGGTATGGGAAAAACCGCTTTTGTTCTCTCGATGGCGCGAAATGTAGCCGTGGAATTTGAACGGCCGGTAGCTGTGTTTTCACTGGAAATGTCTTCATTGCAGCTTGTAAAC
Organism: Cryomorphaceae bacterium; assembly: GCA_007695365.1. Lineage (NCBI taxonomy): Bacteria > Pseudomonadati > Bacteroidota > Flavobacteriia > Flavobacteriales > Cryomorphaceae > Cryomorphaceae bacterium. The sequence goes on from REDV01000093.1 coordinate 23,255, forward strand.
CGTTTGATTGCCAGCGAATCGGAAATATCAGCAGAAAAACTCCGGAAAGGAACCCTGCAAGAGCACGAGTACCACCAGCTTCACTCTCGCATCAACCGCCTGTCTGAAGCACCCCTCTTTATTGACGACACTCCGGCCCTTTCGGTTTTTGAATTACGCGCCAAATGCCGACGACTCAAAGCTCAGCACGGTATCGAACTCATCATTATTGACTACCTGCAATTGATGACGGCAGGAGGAGATAGCAGTAAAAACGGTGGTAATCGCGAACAGGAAATCAGCACTATATCGCGCTCGCTGAAAGGATTGGCCAAGGAACTTGACGTGCCCATCATTGCCCTATCGCAATTGAACCGGTCTGTTGAGACGCGTGGAGGAGACAAACGACCTCAGCTCTCTGACCTCAGAGAATCGGGCGCCATTGAACAGGACGCCGACCTTGTGACCTTTGTCTATCGCCCCGAATATTACAACATTACCCAGGACGAAAACGGTGAATCGACACTGGGCATCGGAGAGATCATTGTGGCCAAGCACCGTAACGGAGGTTTGGACAATGTGAAGCTGCGGTTTATCGGCCACCTTGCCAAATTCGATAACCTGGAGAGTTATGACTTTGACCAGCAAGGAAATATCAAACCCAACACCGAGTTTGATACGCCCAACACCATCACACGGCCCTCGCGTATGGATGATGTTTCGCTGGATGATGACGACGATGATGATTTTGGTATTGACCTGGATGACAGCTTCAACTAAGCCCACTTTCTGACGGCCTGTCAGTCTGCATACTTTGGCCGGTATTTTGTACCTTTCGGTTTCTGAATGCCTTTGAGAAAATACTTTGCTTCTGTGGGCGTTTTGAAAACAGGAAAACCGAAGATTACCCTATGAAAAAGTGGATATTGATTGTGGTGTGGGTCCTGCTCTCCGTAAATCTGTTTGCGGCCAAGTTGCTCATTCCGATGGACGACACCCAGAAAAATCACCTCAAAGCCTACGGAATTGCCTATTGGGTGCTACAAAACGATGTGGATGTTGAATGGCTTTTAAACTACCGGGGAGGTAGTTTTATGATTCAGCACCTACCCAGTCTTGAAGAAGAATGTATTATCAGGGGCGTTACATACCAGGTAATTGCCGATGTTCAAGCAGCTGCCATCTTACGCGAAATAGCAGACCCCGAAGTAAACATGGAGGTGGTAAAGCTGGAGAAAGCACCCAAAATAGCCGTGTACTCCCCAAAGAGCAAACTGCCCTGGGATGACGCTGTTACGCTGGTATTAACCTACGCTGAGATACCGTATGAAGTTATTTACGATACGGAAATCATCAACATGGAGCTACACAAATACGACTGGCTGCACCTTCACCATGAGGACTTTACCGGACAGTACGGTAAGTTTTACAGTGCCTACCGAAACGCACCATGGTACCGCCAGCAAGTGCAGGAGGCCGAAGCCGATGCAATGGCTTTAGGTTACGCCAAAGTATCTGAACTTAAGCGCGATGTAGCACTCAAAATACGCGAGTACGTGGCTGGTGGTGGTTTCCTCTTTACGATGTGCTCAGGAACCGATACATATGACATAGCACTCTCAGCAATGAATATTGACATTGTGGAGTCTATGTTCGACGGTGACCCCGCGGACCCCGCAGCTCAAAGCAAACTAGATTTCAGCCAAACCTTTGCATTCAAAGATTTTCAGCTTGAAATGGACCCCTACGTCTATGAGTTTTCAACCATTGACGGAACAACCATCCACTCGCGCACACCCCAGCAAAGCGACCTTTTTACCTTGTTTGATTTTTCGGCTAAGTGGGATATCATTCCTACCATGCTCACACAAAATCACCAACGCGTCATTAAAGGTTTTATGGGTCAAACCACTTCATTCAACAAAAAGTACATCAAGTCGGATGTTCTGATACTGGGTGAATCCAAAGCACTGGGAACCGCCAAGTACATTCACGGGGAATTTGGCAAAGGGCAATGGACATTTTACGGTGGGCACGACCCGGAAGACTACCGGCATCTTGTTGGCGACCCGCCTACCGATTTAAACCTGTACCCCAACTCGCCAGGCTACAGACTGATTCTCAATAACATTCTTTTTCCTGCAGCGCGTAAGCAGAAACAAAAGACCTGATGGCAGTAACTAGCAAAATGCAGAAACTGCCTGTTACCATTCTGGCATCTGTTATTGCCATAGTCTTGAGTGCTGCCACCGTATGGCTCGTTAACACGCTTTCCAACATCATGAATGAAGAACCCTGGCGAACAGACAGGATCGTTATTTCTGCATTATACCCCTTTCTGATGTTGATTTTTGATTCAAAGCAGCGCGACATTACAAGGATTCTGGCTGCTTCAGGATTTGCGGTGCTCTATTCGCTTGCGGGTTTTCTATTTTAACCCTGCTCGTGGAGCTTTTTCGGAAGACGTAGGAAAGGGAAATTTCACTTAGAGTAAGTTATTGATGGCCTCTGCCAATTTCTCGTCCTTTTCGGTAATTACGTTGCCCGCATCATGGGTAGATAGTTTTATCTGAACCCGATTGTACACATTGTTCCAGTCAGGATGATGGTTGTGCTGTTCGGCGAGCATAGCCACGCGGGTCATAAAGGCAAAGGCCTCAGAAAAATTACTGAATTTAAAATCCCTTACCAGGGTATTGTTTTCGTTATTCCAGTCTTGAACCATGGGTCAATGTGTTAGTTGTGTACCAGTTTCATTTCGTCAATCAACCAGTTTGCTCCCGCAAATTTATCAACCACGAAAAGAATATAACGCACATCAACCGAAATGTTCCGGCATATGTCGGGATTAAACATGATGTCGCTCATGGTACTCTCCCAGCTCCGGTCGAAATTGAGGCCAATCAGTTCGCCGTTGGCATTGATTACCGGGCTGCCCGAGTTACCGCCGGTGGTATGGTTAGAGGCCAGAAATGCTACGTTGAGCGTACCATTGGTAGCGTAAGGGCCAAAATCTTTCTCTTCGTACAAGCGAACCAGGCGCTCCGGTAAATCAAACTCTACATCACCCGGTTTGTACTTGTGCATCACCCCCTCGATGGTGGTGTGAGGCAAATAAGCCAATCCATCTTGCGGAATACACCCTTCTACTTTTCCATAAGTGACACGCAGGGTGCTATTGGCGTCAGACCAGTAGGTTTTATCGGGGAAGAGCTCCATCTGCGCCTTTACATAGATACGCATGGCTTCGGCCAACACGGCCTGCATGGCGTCGTATTGAGGTCGGATTTGCTCATTGAAACCCATAAAAAACGACTGACCCAGCAAATAGGCTTCGTCTGATTTGATTTTCAGTATTTTTTTAGGGCTGCCAGACTCCAACAGTTTTACCAGAGCGTCTTCATTGGCGAGCATCGATTTGGTATAGATGCGGTCGGCGTAGGCAGAAACGTTGCCTCCGTAGCGCGTTCGGATTTCTTTGACCTTTTCCGGCAACAATTCCGGATCCATAGCTCCTATGTAACGCTCAATAACCACTTCAAAAACCTCGCGTTCTACATTATGGTCGCTATCCTTAAAATAGCGCTTTGCTGCGCGAACGGCCTTTTGGCGCTCAGATTCTATTACATCGGGCTCCGCTCCTTCTTCAATGGCCGTAAACAAGCCATCGAGCTTACGCGAAAAATCAATGATTTGTGGACCGTAGAATACCACTTCAATAAACAAATCGCGCGCAAGTTGGTAGGGACGCATTTCGGTGTGCAGTTCATGCAGCATCGGTAATACAGCCTGGTATGCATCATTTCCGCTTCCGGCCGCTTTGCTTCTGAAATCCTCCTCAAAGTTTCGTTTTTTGTCCAGTGCATTGAATCGCTCCAGGCCCATATTCTGGCCAATCCATTTTTTCCAGGCATTGCTGATACGCGACTGGCGCGCAGCGTACTGAATCCGCAACGCATCGGATGAAGCCATTGCTGCGTCGATAACCCGCAGGCTGTTTTCGCGCATATCAATGCGGATGGGGTTTACCACCTCAGTAACGTACTCCACACCTGTACTCATCATGTATTGCTCCGTAACCCCCGGAAACCCGTACACCATGGTAAAATCGCCTTCTTTCACTCCCTTCATGGAAACAGGTAGGCTGTGCGCAGGCGTGTAGGGTTTGTTATCGGCGGCGTAATCTGCAGGCTCATTATCGGCGTTGGCGTAAATCCTGAACATGGCAAAATCTCCGGTATGCCGGGGCCACACCCAGTTATCGGTATCACCGCCAAACTTCCCGATGGATGATGGTGGTGTGCCAACGAGACGCACATCGTTGAAGGTTTTCTTCACCATGAGGATGTACTGATTGCCGTGAAAAAACGGCTTCACCTCAGCAGAGTACGCCGGACCATCCGTGGAGCGGGATGCAATTTGAGCGCTTCGCATGGCAATAAGCAGGTTTCGTTCAGCTATATCGGTCTCATCGGTAATACCCTCCAGTACCTCATCCGTAACATCTTCAATCCGATCCACAAACGAAGCAGTAAGGCCTGCGCAGGGCAACTCACCGCTGTGATCCATCGCCCAGAAACCATCCTTGAGGTAATCGTTCTCAACGCTACTCAGGCGCTGAACCGCACCGTAACCACAGTGATGATTGGTCAAAATCAAGCCTTTTTCAGAAATCACCTCAGCGGTGCAACCTCCGCCAAAATGCACGATAGCATCCTTTAAACTGGCCTGGTTTACCGAGAAAATATCTTCTGCTGAGAGCTTTAAACCATTTCGCTGCATATTGTCAATATCCAGCAATATCGGAATCCACATTCCTTCGTGGGCTCTGACAATGAAGGTTAAACCCACAAGAAATACCGTTAACCAGGTAGCAACACTTTTCATGCCTTACAGAGTTTTGAGTGAAGAGCGACAAATATAACCTCCAAAAACCCAACTTCAGAGGTGTGCTCTGGTATTCGCCACATTGAAAAATGTAACAATCACGGAGTCCGCGCGTACACAGGCAAAGCAATAATCAGCCCAACCATGCTGTTCCGCAACACCACAAAACACCTAAGCCACTCATTTGCAAAACTCCTTATCATGGGGTGCAATTTGGTCTTGACTCAAGCCGCTTGGTCTGCACCCAATGGGAATTGCGTAGATTCCAATGTCAGCATCTCTTCCACTCCCGCTATTCCTTTGTGCGAAAATGAAGGAGTGATTTTCGCCGTAACCGATGATAATTTGCCGGTAATTGGATGGGCGGTCAGTGATCATCTGGATTTTAGTATCGGACCGGTTCAAGAAATTCTCAATGGCGAAACAAGCATTTCGTTTCCGGCAGGTTTCGTGGCAAACAAATTTGTAAGAGCCATTCTGTCAAATAGCGGCACCGATCTGGCCGAATGTCCGGTTCTCTATTCGCCTGTATACAATGTACCGGTGATCCAACCAGTGCAATCCAACACCATATCGAGCGATGTAACCAGCTTTGATTGCGATTTTTCCGGTGTGCTTGAAGTTACAGGCACTCATCCCGGCAACGGCTCAAACGCCAACTTCTACTTGTGGCAAATGAGTCTCAACGGCACAAGTTGGCAGCTTATTGGAAGCGGAAGCAATTTGCAGAACATCAGTATTTCCCCCCAGCTCGGCAACAATCACTTATATCTTCGTCGCATTGTAAATCCTCCTGCCTGCGATGCTGACACCAGCAACATTTTGTTCATCATCAACAACAATCTTGCTATTGGCGGAATTCTGACCGGCGGTGGCAGCTTCTGTGAGGAAGATGAAACCATTTCACTAGAACTTACCGGCTACGTCGGAGAAATTGCCCAATGGGAGCAATCACCCAACGGAACAGGCTTTGAACCCGTTCCGGGTAGTGAAGGCCTCAGCATTCTGAACGTCACACCAAACCCCGGCACCACAACATACAGGGTACGAGTAGAAAACGGGGCATGCGTCAGCACCTATAGCAATACTCAGCAAGTGCAGGTATTTGCTCAATCCTCTGCAGGCAACTTTCAAAACGAAACCAACGTGCAACACCTATGCCCCGGCGATGTGCCAGAGCTCCTTACGCTTGAAAACTACGTAGGTGCCGTTGTGAACTGGCATATTGCTGCACAACCCAATGGCCCATGGACTCCGCTAGAGGTATTTGAGGACACTTTTCAACCCGATGTATTTACCGAGAATCAATACATCAAGGCAGAAGTTCAAAATGATGGCTGCCCTGCGGTTTTTACGGCTGTTTATGCTCTGCACGATCATCCTGAAATTACCAGCAACACCATCTCGGCCAATCAGCTCATTTGCGAAGGAGAAACCCCTTCATTGCTAGCAGGAGCCTTTCCGAGTGGAGGTACAGGCAATTACGCTGTAAACTGGATTGTGAGCACTGATGGTGTAGAGTGGGAACTGGCTTCAGGTCAATCTAACCAAATGAACTACCAGCCACCTGCAATCTTCGAAACCACATTTTACAAACGATTGGTTACCTCGGGCGAATGTCTGGTTGACTCCAGTAATGCGGCTACGATAGAAGTATCACCTCCCGTTCAGGCTGAATTCAGCGGCGGTGGTTTTGTGTGTGCAGGAAGCGAAGGCACAATCAACGTTGACTTTATAGGAAACCCTCCCTTTACCCTTGTGTTTAACGACGGATCAGGAGACATCACTGTTGAGGGAATTACTGAAAACAACTACAATGTGTCTTTCACCATTGAGCAAGACATCACCACCATTTCTTTCCTTGCTGTTGGAGATGCGATTTGTGGATTGAACGAATTAGCTGAGGCTGAATCTATCTTGTTTTGGATGATCCCTGAACCAGCACCACCAGCGGCCGGCGACACAGCCGTTTGCGGCTTAAGTGTGAGCCTTCAAGCTCCAGACAACGAAAACGACAACTTCTTCACTCATTGGACCAACGATGCCAATGAACTGCTTTCGACCAGCCCGGCAATCGAATTCAGCGCTGAAACCCCCGGCACCTATTTTCTTACACTCACAACGGGAAACGGACTGTGCGGCACGTCATACAATGCCGAATGGAGTGTAACCCTGGATACGCCCGAGACAGCCTACGCAGGTGAGGATATTCTGATCTGCGATACAGAAGTTCAGCTTCAGGCCGATTCGGTGCTTTTTGGAGTGGGCTATTGGTTAGCGCCTGTGGGAATTAACGTGAACGACCCCTTCAACCACTTTGCTGTTGCAACAGGTTTCGAACATGGAAACAGCTACCCCCTGTTGTGGGTAACGCAAAGTGCTATGGGAATTTGCGGAGGTGACACCTCAGTGGTGATGGTTCAGGTGGATGAACCGGCTGCAGCAGGAAATCTCTTTGCTTCCGATACGCTTTTGTGCGCGGGAAGCACTGTATTTCTCAACCTTGACGGCACAAGTGGTTCAGACATTACCTGGTGGGTGGAAAACAGTAACGGTATAATCGAAAGTCTTCAATCGGGAGAAGCGAATTGTGAGATTGAAAATATCTCGCAAAACATGAATATCTGGGCAACCGTAGTATCGGGAGTATGTGGAAATGATACATCAAACGCTGTGATGATCCATGTTGAGCAGCCACCAGCAGCAGGCATTTTGGGCCCAGATGCGCAAGTTTGTACCGGTGCCAACCAAGGAACCATTTCACTCAGTGGTAATACAGCGCCCGTATCCCGGTGGGAAATCAGCACCAATGCATTTGCCGACTTTGAGGTGATTGAAAGCAACCAGGAAAGTTATAGCTTCCAAAATATTGAGATAACCACGCAGTTCCGCGTAAAAGTTGAAGCTGAGGTTTGCCCTTCAGTTCTGAGCAACATTGCCACCGTATCAGTATTCCCTTACACCGAAACTGAGTTCGAAATACCTGAATTTCTGTGCAGTGATGATGAAAACCTTCATTTGGACGAAATAAACCCCGGGCTGACCGGAGGCACATGGTTTATCAACGGAAATCCGGGCAGCATTCTGAACCCGTCGCTTTTCGAAGGAAGTGAGGTAGCCATCACATACAGTCCTGAGGAAGGTAGCTGCGGAGATGACAACACCCAGCTTCTGACAGTGATTCTAACACCGGAGGCGGCGATTTCAGGTGAGAGCCAGGTGTGCGGGTCAGAAGTAGCATTGCTCGGCAGCCCGTCGGGTGGAGAATGGCTTGTACCCGACGAACTCTTGATTGGTGAGATTTCAGAGGAATCAGGTATGACCGAAATGCTGGCACTTTCCTTCGGGGAACACCTTATTCAATACACGGCCACCAACGAAGTTTGCAGCAATACCACTGTGCACAGTATAACCTTTTACGAGCCGATCCATGAAGCCCACGCAGGTCCCGACCAATACCTAAACATTGCTACATCCACTGAGCTTTCGGCCCTGCCACCCACAGCAGGAGAAGGAATGTGGTCGGCTGGCGATAACAACCAGATTCAGTTCAGCAACCCGAATACCCCCAACACCTTGGTAAGCAACCTTTCTGCCGGAGCCAATTTACTTCTCTGGACCATAAGCAACGGCCCATGCCCCACTGTGAGCGACAAACTTATTGTGCACGTAAACCCGCTTGAAGCACCCAATGCATTCTCACCCAATGGCGATAATGTAAATGACTTCTATGAAATCAAGGGGATATCCGCCCTATCACCCGTAAAATTAAAGGTGATGAGCCGCTGGGGCGACGAAGTTTTCATGAGCAACGACTACCAGAACCAATGGGACGGCCGACACAAAAACGGAAACGACCTTCCGCCCGATACTTACTTCTACGTACTTGAAACGCCCCATCTGGCGGAACCTTTAAAAGGATTCATCGTACTACAGCGCTAAGGACCCGCACCAACCATGCGAAACCTACTCACATACCTGGGGTTGCTTTGCACCCTTACTTCTTTCGGGCAACACAGTCCGCTGATCAGCCAATACATGCTAAACGGACTGGTTATCAACCCTGCTTATGCCGGCAGCCGCGATGTGATGACCGTTAACGCCATGTACCGCAATCAGTGGGTTGGCTTTGACGGTGCACCCGTAACGCAGGTAGTATCGGCGCATGCTCCCATCAAAGACAAGGCACTATCAGCGGGGGTGTTATTCAACCGCGAAAACATCGGAGTTACGCAATCGGTGGCTTTTTCGGGGCAGGTTTCTTACCGTATTGACATGGGAACAGGTAAACTAGCCTTTGGTTTGTCGGCTGGCGGAAATATGCTCAGCGCGCGCTATAGCGAACTCACCACCGCCGACGGCAACGATTTGGTTTTTGCCGGCGATATGCAAAGTCATTTTCAGCCCGATTTCGGGGCCGGTGTGTACTACAGTAACAAGCGATTTTTTGCCGGATTTTCGGTACCCACATTTGCCGGACGGCAGTACCATTTCACCAATGACCGGGTAAGCATGCGCAGCGACCCGAGTCATTACAACTACATCCTTCACGGGGGGTATCTCATTGACCTCAACGAAGACTTTAAACTCAAGCCTAGCACACTGATACGCTTCACACCATCCGGTACACACCAGTTTGACCTCAACAGCAACCTGATTTACCGCGACAGATTCTGGATTGGGGTTTCATACCGCCACAAAGAAGCGGTTGTGGGACTGCTCGAATTTCAGATCAACGACCAGTTCCGCATTGGTTATGCTTATGACTACGCCCTGAACATGTTCAGAATGTACAGTGGTGGCTCGCACGAAATAGGGCTTCAATACGAATTCGGTTTCCGGGTAAAATCAATGGATCCAAGGTTTTTCTGATGAGGTTTGTTATCTTTTATATCGCCCTTTGCTTTTGCTTCACCGCTGTGATGGCACAGGAAAATTACGAGGTGAAACCTGCCTCAAAGCTCAACAGCAGCCATTCCGATTTTGCTGCTATACCCTTTGGTGACACCGTGGTGTTCTGTTCCAACAAACGCAATGATATCGTCGTTTCGCGCATCAACGCCAACAATGAAATGCCCTTGACGAGCCTCTATATTGCTCCGGTTAAGCAATTCGGCAAGTACGGGATGCCCAAAGCATTCCCGTTTGAAAAGGCCCTCCACACTGATTTTGGCCCTGCTACATTCCGGAATAAGCGCGAAATGTATGTTACCATGAGCTACCAGGGTAATGAAGGTCCGGTTCTCGGCATTTTCATTTCCACTCTTCAAGACAACGGCAAATGGTCGGATCCCAAGGCCTTTGAGCACAACAACCCTGATTGTCATGTAGCACACCCGACCTTCAGCGCAGACGGAAATACCCTCTACTTCTCAGCCAATTTTAGCGATGGTCTCGGAAGGGCGGATATTTACACCAGCACATTTCTGGAAGGCGAATGGAGCACTCCCCGCAACCTCGGCTCCGATGTCAACACACCCCACAGCGAGCTCTTTCCCTTTGCACACCCTGACGGCAGCCTGTACTTTGCTTCCAATCGGCCGGGTGGAATGGGCGGACTGGATATTTACCACTTCAGCGAAGGCAACACATTACTGCTTTCAGATCCGTTCAATTCAGCGTTTGACGATTACGCATTGTACCTGAGTGCCGATAACAGCGCAGGATACCTCAGCTCCGGCCGAAATGGTCAGGATGATGTATTTACCATACAAATGGTTCGGCCTGTTTTTGAAAACTGTGATACCCTTCAGCAAAATTCATATTGCTATCTCTTTTACGACGCCGCAACCATGAACATAGATTCACTGCCTTTGCAGTATGAGTGGGCCATGGGCGATGGAACGAAATACCGAGGCCTCGAAGCTGACCACTGTTACCAACATCCCGGAAAGTACACTGTGTTGCTGAACGTTGTAGATACCCTTACCGGCGATTTGTTTTTCAGTCAGGCAAGTTATGAACTGGAAGTGAAAGATATCGAGCAAGTGTTTATCAACTCGGCCGACAGTATACTACCGGGTGAAACTTTGAAACTCGACGGCTTACACACCAATATTCAAGGTCTTAAGGCAAATACGTACCACTGGTATTTTGAAGACGGCACCTACAAGGAAGGCGCTGCCATAGAGCACGTTTTTTATGAACCGGGAGTACAAAATGTGGTATTGGGTGTGAGAAGTGAGTCGAATGCAGCCGGCGTAGTTCAGCAGGCTTGTATCATGAAGCCCATCCTCGTTACGGAAGAGATAGAAGGTAATCTCCTCGTTACTGCCGAGCCCAAAGCCATTGCCGGTCCACAGCAAAAGAATGACCCCTTGCTGGCTTACCTTAAAAGCACGAATGATACAGTGGGTGTGTACAACAATGTGCCTGCAGACGCCGTGTATCGTGTGGAAATCACCAAGAGTAAGGAGCGCTTATCAACCCTCGACGAGTACTTTGACCAGGTTCGGGAGGCGTACGACATTATTGAAAACTACGTTTCAGCAGATAGTATTTTCAGCTACGCAGTGGGTGCTGAGCGCGAACTGAAAGACACCTACCCCATCTATGCATACGTGAAAAGCATCCATTACAATGAGGCGAGTGTAAAGGCCTACTTACCTGAGCATGTGTACGACCTTGATGAGATAGACGAAATAGATCTCAGCAACCTCAACCGGGCCGTGTTCCGCACCGGCCTCATTCACTTTGAAACAGGCCTTGCTGCCATACCGGAGTCCGCACATTCAACCATAGGTAAAATTACCCGTTTGCTCCTGGACTACCCTGAAATCAACATGATTGTGGGTGCCCATACAGACGATACCGGCTCAGATGCCTTTAACACCCAGTTATCCCAAAAAAGAGCATTGGCAGTAATCAAGGCATTGGAACAACAGGGCATTGACGCCAGCCGACTCGTGGGCATTGGCTACGGGTCTGAAATACCATTGGGCGACAACCGCACAGAAAGCGGCCGCCAGCTAAACCGAAGAGTTGAGTTTAAAGTGCTTGAACGCACCAAGAAATAAATCGTCATGAAAAGAATATTACCACCCCTTTTACTCATTGTTCTATTGATTCATCAACAAGATGCAATAGCTCAACCGGTACCTGCCGTTGAGGAAAACATTCCGTTTCTCGTCACATTCGGGGCCCAAAGTGATAAAAGCTGGGGCGACGACGATTTTTCACAAACCTTCTTTTTTGTGGTGCCCGAAGAAAACCTCACTCCCATTTACATCCGCGTATTTGACCCTGATGTAGGTGGGTTGCACGACGAACAGAAAGGTGACTGGAACACCAAAACCCGTTTTTCGGTGTACGGTGGTAAAGAGTGCATTACCCACCCCGACGCAACCGGCACCGACCCTGTGGGCAATTACAAAAGCGGCAATCTGCTGGCGTCTAAAATTTTCGCTGAGTCTGAAAAGTACGACAATGAGTGGTACACCTTCGGGCCATTTAACCCAACCGAGGGGGAACTCGTTCAGAAATACGGAGGCTATGTTTTTAAGGTAATTGCCGAAGGAATTTCCGGTGATGATGGCAACTTATACCGCTACTTTTTGAGCAGCAAATCCGACCAAAACGAGGCCATTGAAGGAGGTAACGCCTTTACCTTTGAATACACCTTCAGGTTGCACGACGACCCCTCTCAGGTTTCGCATATCTACCCCTTTATTGACGACAAGGTCATTTCCGTGAAGCAATCCAACTTTGATTGGGACAATGACGGCGTTATTAAAATTGTTTCCAAAGCCAAACCCGGACTCGACATTGAGGTTTCCGGTGACAATGAGTGGAAGCACAGTGAACACAAAATCGTTGACCGTGAACACAATTCATCGCTCGACATTCAATTCATCAAAAGTCGCAACACAATTCGGAACAACAACGTGGTAATCTCCGTAAGAAACCAATATGGAGAGTTTCTACCATTTTACACGGTGCCGATTGGGGGCATCCCCAAATACCAACCCAGTATTCAGGCTGTGAAACGATAACCACAAACCTTTGCTCAGGCTTTTAGCTATATCAGGATGTTTACTACTGGCGCTTTCCGCCGGTGCACAGTCATACAGCTTCAGAAGTTTCTCGGCTGAAGACGGGCTGTCGCATCCCTTTGTGTACGATATTGAGCAAGACGAAAAAGGATACTTGTGGGTGGCTACCGGCGAAGGGCTTTGCAGATTCAATGGGTTCAGGTTTCAGAGCTATTTTAAAGCTGATGGTCTTACCGAAGATTTTGTGAGTACCATCTACAAAGACTCCGGAGGTAACCTTTGGCTAGGACACAAACAAGGCGGCTGCACGGTAATGCGAGACGGTGTGTTTGAGAAAATTCAAACAGGCAAGCACTTTAACAGTTTAATCAGGGCTATACGCGAGGATTTGTCAGGCAACACCTGGATAATGTCGCAGCACAGCGGAATGATTCGGATGAACAGCTCTGGCGAAATGACCCCTCTCACCTCTCCTTTCGCTCAACTTCTGCTGTTTGATTTTCAGATTACCGACCGCGGACAAATGTTGGTAGCAACCCACGAGGGCTTGTATCTCTACCGCATCAACGCCAATAGCCATGAGCCAGAATTCATTGATGTAGTGGACGACATCCCTTTTACACGGGTCAATTGCATCACAAAAGGCAGTATTCACGGGCAATACTTTATAGGTACCGAAGACGAAGGCGCTTACCGCCTGCAAATCCGAAACAACAACCGCATTGTTGTAGAACACATCGCTCCTGAATTAGGACTTGACCGCTACAACATTCAGCACATTATTGAGGATGACGACAACAACCTTTGGGTGGCTACTTTTGGCAAAGGGCTCTTGCAATTGGCTCTCAATCCGGCAGGCGACGAGTTCCGACTCATCGGTCACTTTGACAAAAGCAACGGCCTGGAATCAGACGAAATTAAAACCGTTTTCCGCGACAGGGAGGGCAATCTTTGGGCCGGCAAATTTGGAGGCAACCGCAATAGCGGCGGAATTTCCAGCCTCACCAACAACGCATTTGTGTTTTATCAGCACCCCAGCGGTGAAGAAGGAGCCGTATCTTCCATACATGGCAACAATCAAGACATGTGGTTTGGCCTGGAAAACGAAGTGATGAAGGTTGAGCAGGGACAACATGGAAAACCCATACGTTTCGGTGAAAACCATGGGCTCAAAAACGGGATGTACAACGCAGTTTTTGTGGATCACCTCAACCGGGTGTGGGCTGGAAACGCCACATCCGGATTGTTCATGAAAAATCCGAGTGACTCCGTTTTTCAATTTTTTGAACTATCGAAAGATATTCTTAGCCAACACATTAATGACATCACAGGAAATGAGGAAAACATTTGGATCGCAACCAAAAACGGCATCTACGCCCTGGATTTTCGCACCCGTGAAATTCAATACTACAACCAAAGCAATGGACTGGAGCACAACGTAGTAAGGTCATTGTACCTGGATGAGAAAAACAATCTTTGGTACTGCACGGCCAGTGCATACCTCAGCTATATCAAAAACGGCAATATCGTAAACATTGCATTGAGCGAGGAAATGCGTGTGCACGATCAGACAGACATAACCAAAGACTCTCACGGAAACATCTGGCTGGCAACCAATGGCGGTGGGGTATTTGTGTTTGACTATGATCAGGTACACACCGTAAATCACAGCAGCCACGGTTTGAAATCCAATTTCTGTTACAGCATTGAAGTGGACCATTCCAACAAGGTGTGGATTGGCCACAAAGGAGGTTTAAGCTGTTACAACCCGGCCAGTGATCATCTGGTAACCATGGGGCGCGAGGAAGACCTGGCGTTTGACTTTCTACCCAACGCAACATTCTATGACCTTGCTGGGCAACTCTGGTTCGGAACCAACAAGAACTACCTGCGCTACAACCCATCAAAAGACTTAAAAAACAGTATACCGCCCATCATCAATATAGAAACCGTACAGATTGAAGACGACTTCTTTACCGGACTGAGTGCAGAACTTCCCTTTGGTCACTACCGTACGCGTTTTCAGTTTTTGGGTCTCAGTTTCCGCAAAAGCGACGCTGTAACCTACCAGTATATTTTGGAAGGTCATGACCGCGACTGGCACGAAATAACCACACAAAACGAAGCCTACTACAGTAAGATTGATCCGGGCACCTACACATTCAAAGTAGTTGCTTTTAACAGTGACGGTATCAAATCACTGGGCGCCGCCGAATTTCACCTGTTCATTCAAAAACCATTCTGGCAGCGCGCATGGTTCATACTTACCGCCATTGCATCGGCCATAGTACTGGTCGTCATGATTATAAAGATTCGTGAGAGACGACAAAAACTTGTGCGTCAGTACCTCAAAAAAACCCTTAACATTCGAACACGTGAGGTGCAGGCAAAAAGCGCGGAGCTTGAGCGCAAAAACAAAGACATTACCGCCAGTATCCACTACGCCAAAAAAATTCAGGATGCTACCCTGCCACCCGAAAAACTCCTGAAAGAAAGTTTTCCCGACTCATTTATCTTTTACCGACCCCGCGACATTGTGAGCGGCGACTTCTACTGGTTCAGGCAATTTGGCGACAAACTTCTAATCAGTGTAGCCGATTGCACAGGCCACGGTGTGCCAGGTGCTCTGCTGAGTATGATTGGATCTACCAAAATGAGCAGTATTGCAGGCAAGCAGGAAGTTCGGTCGCCGGATAAGGTGGTGAAGTTGCTCGATGAAGAACTGCGAACCCTACTTCAACAAACCAATTTCAGCAACGGGCCTCAGGACGGAATGGACCTTGTGGTTTGCGAAATTGACCTCAAAACTCACTACCTGCGACTGTGCGCGGCCATGAGTCACGTGTATATCCGAACAGCAAATGGCATCGAAAAAATTGAAGGCGACCGCAACCCGATCGGTGGAAATCACCTGGGGCGCGAAAAACACTTCACCATGCGCGAACGCCAGATGAACCCCGGCGAGACACTATTCCTGGCTACCGACGGTTACCAGGATCAGTTTGGGGGTGAACACGGTAAAAAACTTAAGCGCAGCGGCTTCCTCAACACCCTGAGTACCGTGGGCTCACTGCCGAGCAAGGATCAAGGAGAAGCCATCGCTGCTCAATTTGCCTCATGGTCAAATGGCCACGAACAGGTAGATGATGTTCTGGTGGTTGGCCTCAAGTTCTAGCTCCGCAAAACACGTAATTTTATCCGGACAGGAAAAAAATCGCCGCACAATAAGACATTTTAACAAAATGCTTACCTTAGTCAAATGCGACGGTTCTTGCTTGCTGCGTGCCTTTCCTGGGCAATGCTGCCTCTGTTGGCGCAGGAAACCACCGTGCGTTTCGTTGAAAACAAGGGTCAATGGAAGGATGAAGTCCTTTTTCGGGCCGATTTGCCCGCCGGAAGCTTTTACCTGGAAGCCGACCGCTTTACCCTGAATTTTCTGGATTCTGAATACCTTTTCCGCAGACACCAGGAACACATCGGTGAACCCATTGCCAAACCTTTGGAAGATTACATCCGCGGACATGCTTACCGCGTTTGGTTTGAAGGTGCGCAAACCCCAACCCTCGATAAGCAGGGTGCCTCCAAAGACTACTTTAACTACTTTATTGGAAACGACCCCGCCAAATGGGCCAGTTTTGCTCGTGCGTGGGACAGAATGATTCTTCGCGACCTCTACCCCAACACCGATTTGCAAGTGTACGGACACGGCTCCAATGTGAAGTACGACTTTGTGGTGAAGCCCGGTGGACAATGGCAACATATCCGTCTTAACTACGAAGGCGTAGATCAACTCAAAATCAAAAAAGGCAGGCTGCACGTCAAGACCAGCGTAAACGAAATCATTGAGGAAAAACCCTTTGCTTACCAAATGATTGACGGGCAAATGACACCTGTAGATTGCGCCTATCAATTGGATGGAAACATCCTGTCGTTCAACGTTACCGGCTACGTTCACCCCGATTTTGCCCTTGTCATTGACCCGGAATTACAGTTCTCAACATACTCCGGCTCAACGGCCGATAATTTTGGCTTTACCGCCACCTACGACGCACAAGGTTTTCTGTACTCCGGAAGCTCCATCTTCGGAAACGGTTACCCCACCACCGTGGGCGCTTATCAAACCACTTGGGCAGGAGGAACCGGGCAGGGCGCATTGGTGGGTACAGATATCGGGATTACCAAGTACGACACCACCGGAACTTTTCTCGTTTACTCCACATACATCGGAGGCTCGAGCGATGAATTACCTCACAGCCTCATCGTAAACGAGGCGGGTGAACTCTACCTCTACGGAACAACAAGTTCGCCCAACTACCCCGCTACTGCGGGCTCTTTTCAGCCTTCATTTGCCGGTGGTACAGCTTTTACTCCTTCGGGAATTGGTGTGAGCTATGTGAACGGTTGCGACATCATCGTGTCTCGTTTTAATGCCAATGGAACAGCTTTGCTTAACTCTACCTTTATCGGTGGAACCGCCAACGATGGCCTCAACACCAGCGCAGCACTTAAATTCAACTACGCCGACGAAATGCGCGGCGAAATCCTTTTCGACAACGATGGCAACGTCATCATTGCCAGCTCAACGCTGAGCAACAACTTTCCTGTAACACCCGGAGCATACCAAACCACCATCGGAGGCGGTCAGGATGGCTGTGTGGTGAAACTCACTCCCGACCTCAGCAACCTGATATACGGAACGTTTCTGGGTGGAATGCAAGCTGACGCAACCTATTCGGTAGATGTGGACAGTGACAACAATATTGTGGTGTGCGGAGGAACGGTCTCAACCAACTTTCCCACCACTCCCGGCACCATTGCCAACTCCTTTGCCGGTGGAGCGGCTGACGGCTACGTGTCCATTCTCAACAACGACCTTAGCACTTTACTTCACTCCACTTACTACGGAACCAACCAATACGACCAGCTCTACTTTACAGAGCTCGATAGCGACAACAATGTGTATGTTTATGGGCAGACGCGTGGCCCGGCCGGAGCGCTTATTGAAAATGCCGTCTACAATGTGAACAACGGCGGAATGCTCGTAGCGAAATTTGAACCCGATCTGAGCGGCGTTGTCTGGAGTACGCGGTTCGGGAGCGGAATTAACTCAAATCCCAATCTATCGCCGGCCGCTTTTCTGGTGGACGTATGCCGTAAGATTTACCTGAGCGGCTGGGGAGGTCAAACCAATGTCTCGTCCAACCCCAATACAGGCTTCACCACAGGGCTTCCCACCACACCCGATGCCTTTCAAAGCACTACGGACGGCAGCGACTTCTATATCATGGTGATGGAAGAAGACGCATCAGAAATCACCTATGCCTCGTTTTTCGGAGGCCCCGTCAGCAATGAGCATGTGGACGGCGGAACCAGTCGCTTTGACCGAAGCGGTCGTATTTATCAGTCGGTTTGTGCGGGCTGTGGAAACAACAACGATTTTCCTATTTTCCCTCCCGACGCATGGTCGCCCACCAACAACAGCAACAACTGCAACAACGGGGTTTTCAAATTCGACTTTGCCCTGCCCATTACCATAGCACAGTTTTCGGCCACCGATGTTTGCCTCCCCGACACGCCCAACATTTCCAACCAAAGTACCGGTGCCACCACCCTCACATGGTATGTGAACGGAGAAGAAGTTGCAACAGGAACCTCCCCCGACCTTGGCCTCAACGAGCCGGGAACCTACGAAGTGAAACTGGTGGCATTCAACCCCGAAACCTGCAACCAGGCCGACAGCGTTACTCAAACCATTGAGATTTTCCCCCTTCTGCTCCTTGAACCTTTCGAAGATATCAACCTCTGCGAACCCGAACCCATCGTACTTACCGCCGATGCATCAGGAACTGCCACTGAATTTCACTGGAGTACCAATTCCGATTTTTCCGATCAGCTAAATGCCGGGCCACTTGATAGCACCATCACCGTATCCCCCAATCAAACCACAACCTATTACATTAAAGTGGGCAACGGCTTTTGCGAAACCACCGAAAGTATAACCGTTACCCCAGCCCCTGAAATTGGTCTGGAGCTGGTTTCAGACGCAGGGTGCGATGGCGACACCCTGAATATGAGTGCCATCAACCTCACACCTGCCATTGGCTTTACTGAGATCAACTGGTTTCCCTCTGCTGGGCTGGTGGGTCCGGACGGCGAAGAAAACGCATCCTTTATTGCCGGTGGCAGCTACTACGTGAGCATATCCGTGCTCACCGAAAACAACTGCCTCCTCACCGATTCTGTGCTGGTTGAAGCAGACGCACTCAACCTCACACTATCGCAGGACACTACCATATGCAATGAAGATCAGGTAGCAACCATTGCGGCTTTTTCTCCTGAGGCTGAGTCCATCACGTGGTCGCTCAGCCCTGATTTCTCTGACCCGCTCAATCCCGGTGGAGAAAACCTACTCAATGTATCGCCAGAATCCACCACCACTTATTACGTGCAAGCGATAAACGGCAACTGCGTACGCACCGGAGAGGTTACAGTGTTTGTGGTAAGCGGAAGCGCAGAACTGCCCCCCGAGTTCTTGATTTGCTCAGGTGATTCACTGGAGATTGAAGCCATCAATCTCATCCCATCCGTGGAACTGAGTTTTGAGTGGTCGCCCCAAGAGGAAATTATTTCCGGTCATGGCACATCCACCATCACCGTCAGCCCCAATGAAACTACTGTGTACGAAGCGCTCATAACCACCGAAGACGGGTGTACATTTACCCAAAGTACGGTGGTTTTTGTATCGGATTTGCTCGCGGATGGCGCAACAGCCATTGCAGACCCAAATGTGATTCCGGGGGGTGGTACAAGTGAGATTTCGGCCATACCCTTTAATGAGAATTTCAGCTATGTGTGGAGTCCTCAGGACGGTTTGGAAAACCCTTTTGCGGCCAGCACCATAGCCAGTCCGGAAGAAACCACCACCTACACCGTTACCATTATTGACTCTGGCCCATGGGGAGAATGCCGCAGCAGCGCCTCAGTAACTATTCAGGTGTATGATTTCATCTGCGGAATGCCAAACATCTATCTTCCCAACGCCTTTACCCCCAATGGCGATGGAAACAACGATGTGCTCTTTCTGCGCGGCGACAATATTGTAAACATGCACCTTGCCATTTACAACCGCTGGGGCGAACTGGTTTTTGAAACCCGCGACCAGAGTATCGGCTGGGACGGCACATTCCGGGGCAAGGATGTAGACCCCGCTGTGTTTGTGTATCACCTGGAGGTAGACTGCGGCGACGGGCAGAGTTTCTTCGACAAAGGCAACGTAACGGTGATCCGCTAGATGAGAAAAGCCGTAGTACTGATATCGCTGCTTTTTATGGGATGGCAACTGCGCGCCCAGGACATCCACTTTTCGCAGTTCAATTTTTCGCCCATGAATCTCAATCCGGCTATGGCGGGTCAGTTCGATGGTGATTACCGCTTTGTGGCCAACCACCGCACCCAATGGCGCTCTGTTACACAACCCTATCAAACCACAGGAGGGTCGGTAGATGCGCGGCAGCCGCTCGACATAAAGAACCTCGGCGCCGGGCTTTCCATGTACTCAGATAAAGCCGGAGACTCACAGCTCAGCACTTTTCAACTCAACCTGGCCGCGAGTTACCTTCTGCCGGTAAGCCGCGACTCGCTTCACAGCATCGCATTTGGGGTGCAAACCGGACTCACCCACCGAAAAATCAATTACGAAGACCTCTATTTCGACCAACAGTACAACAACGGGATTTTCAACCCCAACTCAGCCACCGGTGAAGCATTTGCTCGCGAAGCACGTACCTATCTCAACCTCAATCTCGGTGCATCGTACTTCTGGAAAGTGGCCCACCGAAAAATGATTACCGGGGGGGTGGCATTGCACAATATCAGCAGGCCGCGGCAGAGTTTCTACAACGACCCCGAAATCAAACTCGACGTGCGCTGGACGGCACACGCATCAGCCGAATGGGAAGTAACAGACAAAATAGATGTACTGCCGTCTATCCTTTATATGCACCAGGGGCCGCATCGTCAGTTTACATTGGGGGCCATGGGGCGCTATATCCTGAAGGACTATCCCGGGGTGTACCGCGCTGTGTTTCTGGGCTGGCACGGACGAACACGCGATGCCGGTTTTCTGACGGCCGGCCTTGAATACGACAACTGGCAAGTGGGTGTGAGCTATGACATCAATTTCTCGCAACTTAACGTGGCCAGCAACTACCGCGGAGGTTTTGAGATTTCGGCCATTTACATTTTCCGCCAGCAGAAAATACGCCGCGTTATTCACAAATCCTGCCCTGACTTTCTGTGAAAAACCTGCTCTTCACCGGACTATTGGTCTTGATGGCCTGGGGTTTACAAGCACAATCCCAAAGAGATTTCGAAAAATGGGGTGATCTGGCTTCCGACATCAACGATCACTATGGTGCTGCACGCTATTACCGCAAAGCCCTTGACATAGACAGCTCTCAAAGTAAATTACTGTGGAAATACGCCGAGGCGCTCCGCGGATACAACGACTATGCGCGGGCAGAACACTACTACCAGCAGATTTATCGCAAAGACCGCGGCAAGCTTTATCCCGAGGGACCTTTCTGGCTCGCCACCATGCTCAAGCACAACGGTAAATACAAAGAGTCGAAAAAGATGTGGAAGACGGTTTCCAATATGCACCGCAACGATCGAAAGAGCTATTACTATCTGAAAGCTCAGCAGGAAATGGCTGCTTGCGATTCGGCGGTGGTGTTTGCTGAACAGCGGGTCAATGTGCTTTTCGACCACCTACCTGAGCCGGTCAATTCATATGATGCAGAATACAGTCCGCTGCTGGATGAAAAAGGCAACCTATACTTTGCCAGTCTTAAAGGCGAGCTGGATAAAAACCGACAGGTAATTGGCAAGCGCTACGAAATCACGCTGTTTTACGCTGAAGGGCAAAACGGCAATTGGCTGGAGATTACGGAGCTCGACACTGCGCTGAACCGCTCCGGATACCACACTGCTAATCCAGCCATCAGCGCAGACGGCAAATGGATGGTTTTTACGCAATGTAATGATAGTATGGTGTGCAACCTCATGGGGGCGCGAATGACAGATAGCGGTTGGGGTGAAGTTCAAACAATACGCGGAATCAACGCTGCGGACAGCCGAAACACTCAAGCCTCTTTTGCCCGTGCTCGCGGAAAGGAATGGTTGTTTTTTTCGAGCGATCGCCCGGGTGGCTACGGCAAATTAGACCTGTATTACGCTGAGCATCTCGGCAATCTGCGCTTTGGCGATGTGTTCAACCTGGGGCCAGAAATCAACTCCATGGACAACGATGTGAGCCCGTGGTACGACGGCGAAAGCGAAACCCTCTATTTCAGTTCAGACTGGCACCACGGCATGGGTGGCCTGGATGTTTTTGAAAGTATGGGGTTTGGCTTACAATGGTCACCACCGCGCAATATGCGCCCACCTTTCAACAGCCCGGCCAACGACCTTTATTACCGCTACCAGCCAGAACATGAAACAGGCTTTGTGGTGAGTAACCGCGAGGGGTCGCTCGCAGAAAAAGGAGAAACCTGCTGCAACGACATCTATCGCTTTCGTTTCCCCGTTACCGATACCCTTCCTGTGATTGAAACACTGGAACAACTCAGCGACTACCTCCCGGTAACACTGTATTTTCACAACGATGTTCCAAACCCGAGGTCGTGGGACACCACCACCACTCAAAACTACATGGACACCTATTTGGCCTATCGCGCCATGCTGCCCTTATATCAGGAAGAGTACAGCGCAGGGCTGAAAAAGGGTGAGCGCGAAACTGCCATCGTCAATATGGCCGATTTCTTTGAGAACAAAGTAGATCTCGGCGTAGAGCACCTGGCGCTTTTTACGAAACTGCTGTTGCGCGAATTGGAAAAAGGGCGCAAAATTGACCTCACCATCAAGGGATATGCGAGTCCTTTGGCACGCTCTGATTACAACGTAAATCTTACGCAACGTCGTATTCAATCGCTGGTAAACTATTTGAAAGCTTATGATATGGGCGTGTTTGTGCCGTATATGGAAGGGACAGCAGACAACGGCGGGCGGCTGAACTTTATCCGCATTCCGTTTGGTGCATACCGCGCGGAGAAGTCGGTGAGCGACAATCTGCACGACACGCGCAATTCCGTGTATTCGCGCAGCGCATCACTTGAGCGTAAAATTGAAATTCTGAGCGTTGAGCGCGCTGCAGACGACACCGCCCGTGCGGAAATCCACTTCAACACCATGATTCAGAACCTCGGAGCCGTGCAACCCACCGACACCATAACCCATCGCTTTCATTTCACCAACCGCGGTGAACTGGCCCTTCAAATCAAGGATATCGTTCCTTCCTGCGACTGTGCTTCCCTGCGCTTTCCCTCACATGAAATAGCCCCTGGCGAGCAATCATACTTTGAGGTATTGTTTGAGGGCGTACCCGGAACAGGTAAAAATTCGTGGAGCTATCGCGTGCTAACCAACGGTTTCCCGGCCGAAGTAGAGTTGGTGATAACGGGTGAGGTGATGGTTGAGTGAGGTGCTTGTTCTTGAGGGAAGAGGCGCCGAAGCATTCCGGAGAGACACCGCATTCAGATCAATTGTCCCCCCCCAATCACACCCCTTTGTCATTTCGACCGGAGTGCTGAGGAACGAAGCACGGAGTGGAGAAATCTCATTCAATTCACACTTTTATCTCATAATAGATTTCTCCGCTACGCAGCTCCTGGCGTCGCTGCTTCGGTCGAAATGACAAAAATTAAAAAAGCCAATTATAAACCCCAATCACACCCCCCTTGTCATTT
>REDV01000094.1 GCA_007695365.1 Cryomorphaceae bacterium
GAAGTGGGGCGAAGAAGACGAATACATCAAGCTGCGTTACAATACACAGCCCCAAATCCGGTGGTCTTCCTCCGAGGGCGAAAACCTGCTTTTTCAACACGAGGGGCAAAACCCCGATGTAACCGTTATGGCGCTCTCTCCCGACGGCAAGGTGGGCATCGGCACCAATGACTTTGTGGGCAACCACAGCCTCTACGTTGAGGGCAGTATGATCATGGAAGAGGGCTTTGTAAAGCTCAAAGCCAACTGGCCCGACTACGTGTTCCAACCCGACTACCACCTGATGCCCCTCGACGAGCTCGGCACGTATATCGGCACCTACGGCCGCCTTCCCGGCATGCCCTCTGCGGCACAAGTAGCCGAAGAGGGCGCAGCCATCGGCGAAAACCAACGCCTGCTAACCGAAAAGGTGGAAGAGCTCACCCTCTACCTCCTCGAAATATCAAGCCAGCTCCAGGCTGTGACCGGTCGCAATGAAGCTTTGAACAGCGAAGTGGAGGCCCTCCGCGAAGAAATCACTACCTTGAGGGGTGGAAAATAAAGGGTGTTATGAAAGCTTTACAAAAATATTTCATGCTGGTGGTGCTGGCAGGGATGGTGCTGGTGGGGTGTCGCAATGATGATGACGCACCCTGCTGCGACCCGACAAACCCGGAATGCCCGAATTATGATCCGTGTTGGGACAAATACCCTACCGCTGATTTCAAAATGCGGCAAACCTCTGTGGGGTTTGTAATTCCGGACCATTTGCAAGCCGAGTGGTGTGATACCATATTAGGCTCTGGAGTGGAGTTTTTAGCCGATATGGAAGGAGCGCTGAGCTACACCTGGCAAATAGGATCAGAAGCACAAACCCGCTCAGGCCGAAACCTGAAGCTCAGTTTTCAATCCTATATAGCCAGTCCAACGAGCTTAAACCCGGATAATCCTGACTACTACAATCCTCTGCCCATTACCCTTACAGTGCGCAATGCTCCGGGAGCTTGCGTGAATGAAAGTGATACAGTGTTAACCATTACGCGTCTCTTGGTGCTTACTTCTCGTTCACTCACCCGTGGCACATTCAGAGGACGGGTAGAAGGGGAGAATTTTGACAGGGATGTGATTTTATGGCAAGAAGCCGGCGACTTGAGCCATCCAAATTTCATTTATTGGTATGTCTCGCACCATATTGGTTTGCCCTTTAAGGATACCCTGAAAATGTTTGTGCCATCACCATTAAGCATGGTAACATCATACAAACAAATTAGATGGGACGAAGACTGGCACAATTATTCAACATCGCGAGATGGTGTGCGAAAGTGGAACCAGCAAATCACCACATCAGCCAATGGTCCCGACAGGATTGACCTTTTCTTTGAGCGCATACCTGAAGACAATTCAGGTCTGCAAACAGTGAAATTTTCCGGATACAGAATCGAGTAAAACCAAAGCCATGAAAACATTTATCATTTACCTGATGGCAGCGATAGCCGCCATCAGCACAGGGAGGCTGTACGCACAGGAATGCCCCCAGGAAGTGAGCACCGACCCACGCAATCCGAGCAACCCCGACAGACCGGAGTTGGAGAATACCTTTTTTTGGTTTCCACATAACGGCAACAACCACAACAATTTTGATATGCGCATTGCCGGCGGTATTCACTATCCATCTATGGCTTCCCCTTTCTGGAACCTGACCTCCTTGCAGGTAGGTTCCCTGGTAAATTTAGAGAACAGCGATTTCTGGCCAGAAGACGGTTGGGAACTCTTGAAGGTGAATTTTGGGTACCTCAACGATGGAACGCAAAGGGAGATACTGCCCTCCATGCCCTACATGGCCCTCTATAATAAATACACTGGCACCATGCGCTTTCTGGGTATGTGGCCCAATGCCAGCGATAGTTGGCAGATTATCCGGTTCACAGTTTCGTTACCAAAAAAGAAGCTCACTCAAGATAATAACGGTGCTGACATTGATGCCACCAACCTTCTCTCCATCCAGGGTGATGCCGCCCAGCCATTGGACCAGCAGACCGACGAGAACGTTTACGAGATAATTGCTGAGTACCCGGGAATATCAAATGCGAGCTTCTTCTTTTGGTTTGACATGCCCGTGGCTTACGATCCTTGTGTGTGCTACAATGACGTAGCCATCACATTGGAAGCTTCGGTAGAGAGCACATGGAACCTGACAATAAAAGGCATGCTTGATGCACAAGTATTGCAACAGGGAGTGCCTACCGCCCAGAACCATTCAGCTCTTGTGGCCAAGCGGATTATTGGCGCTGCCGGAGCAACCGCGGCAGCCATTGTCACAGGAGGTGCCGTGATTCAAACATCACAGTTCACAGGCTTGCTTGACATATTTTCTCAGCGGCCAGGAATCAGCAATCAGGCGCAAAGCAACATACAACTGCTCCAGCAAACCATGGCCGCTGCTGCCAATGTTGTTTATGATCCAGAAAAATTGGAGTGGCGCAATACTGTAACTGACAAAGCCATGGGAAAGTCTGACTGGGACAAGCTCTTTACAGGCGTAGGCTCTTTTCTCAATTCTGGCGTGGACTATCTGAACCCCACTGCCAAGGCTTCATCACCCAGAACTTCAGTAGTAGGTTCTATGACTGCCACCGGAACCGCTACATTAAATTCAGAGACAGGCGATTTCGTTTATTGGGGTGTGCCTGGTACGAAATGGACAAACACACTGGAAGAGGTGA
The DNA here is from genome assembly GCA_007695365.1 of Cryomorphaceae bacterium. Lineage (NCBI taxonomy): Bacteria > Pseudomonadati > Bacteroidota > Flavobacteriia > Flavobacteriales > Cryomorphaceae > Cryomorphaceae bacterium. The sequence goes on from REDV01000094.1 coordinate 2,703, forward strand.
TTACAAACACTCCTGCTAATGAACCTGGCCCGGGAGGTCTATTGCCCGAAGTTCCATTATACAATAACCCCCTTGGTACTTTTGCCCTGCTTAAAACACCCACGCTGAAAGTGAAGAGCATAAGCCATAACCTCAAGATATGGTACACGCATCCCTACCCAGAACATGAGTGCTCCACGAACCTCTTTACTGAGCTCAAGTTCTTTTTTGATTCGGAATATTTCAAATACTATTTTAACCCGATTCTAAATCTTAATTTAGACAAAACGGAGATCTTGGCATCTATCGTGGTAAAGACAAAAGCTGCCCATGTAAGTAATCCATTCATCAATCCCATTTGTTGTGAACCCCTGTCTACTATAAATTCGACAGATGCCTTGGAATCAAACTATTATATTGTGTGTGGCTCCACGGAAGAAATAGACGTCGCACGTAGTCTAAGCGAAGGGATCAATGTTTTACGCGGTGCTGAACAGTCTGAAGTATATACCAGCCCGGTTCCAATCGATTACATCAACGATATGTTGGGCAGCGTTTTAATCAATGGTTCGGCCAACTTAAACCATTATGATTTCTTTATCAGGTTTACCTTGAAAATGTCCAGTTTCAACATTGGAAAGAATTCTGAGCCCGTTAGAAACACTCAAATAATAACCTTTCCTGTGAACGCACAAGTATCCAACGGACAGATACCAGTAGAGGAAGTGGATTTGGTCAACAACTGGGTGCATGACTACCTTGGTGGCCCTTCATACATTTCCGAAATAAGCGGCAGTAATTACTTTCCGGAGTATATTTCAATTTCTGGAGTTCTGGCCTCTTCTGCTGGTGAACCTGCTGAATTACTTTCGTCAAGTGTTATACACCTACAAGAAGGCGCAAACTTACAGCCCGATCTGCGTCTTGCAATAGCTCTTCCATTGGCAGGTACGCACCCACAAGAACCTTTCAGCTCCAATCAGATTGAGAACTTTTGTAAGAATCAACTACCTGATCTGACATATCAAGCCAATGACTTCTCTGCAAAAGCCTTTGATGTGCCTTCCCCATCGTATGAGCTTCTTGAGCCGTATCTCAACTACCCGTTGGGATTAAACGCTCGAATATTCATCTACCCCAACCCCGTCCGCTCCGAGCTCACCGTCCGAACCGATGGAGCCGGAATAGACCGCCTCACCATCTTCGACATGGCCACCCGGCCGGTAATGCAGGCCAGCCCCGGCGGGGCTTCGCTGTACCGCATGGACATCAGCGGCCTCGCGCAAGGGCTGTACATCGTAAGGGCGGAGTGTGGAGGTGAAGTGCACTCCGAAAAACTGGTGGTGGCGCGGTGAGGCCGCGTGTATCGAACCCTCAAAGCGCGTCCGTCACCACCTTATACGTCGGGTCCTCCAT
>REDV01000095.1 GCA_007695365.1 Cryomorphaceae bacterium
CCCACGCGATGTGACTGCCAGAAATAGATGCCGGCAAAGGTCTCCGAACCCTCTTTTTCAGTAGGTCGGGCCGGAATCAGCTTGATGGTGTCGGAAGCGCTCAATGGGGTAATGGAGGCAGCTTCGCGCCAGTTTTTAAACGCTTCGCTTTTGTCCAGGCCCTTGATGGCCTTTTGATCAGTTAGGTGGATTTCCGGTGCCTGGTCTTTCATGCGTTCCGAGAAGATGGTATTGGAGAATTCAACCAGTTTCGGTGTTGATCTCCACGACATTTTCAGCAGTTCGATGTTCAGGTTTCGATTGTCATCCTGCTTTGTAAATTCATTGATTACGCCTTGAATCAGTTGCGGATCGGTGCCGCGAAAACCGTAAATGGACTGTTTGGGGTCACCCACCCAGTAGGAATGTTTTACCAATTCCGAGAGCTTGATGAAAATGCTGAGCTGGATGGGGTTGGAGTCCTGAAATTCATCTACCATCACCAGGTCAATGGTGTGATTGATTTCCTCCATTACAATGGGATTGTCAAGGAGCTGAAGGAAGTAGACTTCCATGTCGGTGAAGTCCACCAGGCCGCGTTCGAGCTTAAACGATTGGTAGGAATCCATCGCCCTCCTGGCCACATCGAAAACGAGCGTGGTGTATTCGAGCACCATTTCGCGGAGCAGGTCGATTTGGGGATAATCGAACTCAGGAATTTGGGTATAGATATCAGTATATTTTTGAGCATTGTAAACACCGCATATACTCTTATACAGCTTCCAGAAATCCCTGATGTCCTTTAAAGTGACTTCCCGGGCATCCAGTTTGCTCAGGTACTTGTCAAATTCCTGTTTGATTTTGGGATATGTTTTGTTGTCGAGTACATTCTCAAACATCACATTTTTGCACTGTTCTACCACTTCCGGGAATACACTGCCTTTTAGCGTACCCGAAAAAATTTCTTCTGCTTTCTTGAGGCTGAACTGCTGGCTTTGCTCATCGTTGAGGTCAATGTGATTGCTTTGGGCCTCTTCCATTATTTTCAATACATCCTGGCGCCATTTTTCGGGGATGTAATGACCCAGTGGGGTGCAAAAATTAAACGAAAAGTTGAGGTGCGAAAGCCGGTCTAGTTCCTGATCTGTAGGCACTTCGGCAATGGCTTGTGTAAAGAAAACCTCTTGTTCATTTTCGCTGATTTCGCGCACTTCCGGTGAAATGTCCAGCAGGTACCAGTACTTCTTGATAAAAGTGTACCCTACGGAATGTATCGTCCCCATCAGGGCTTCCTGCAATTGGTTGGCCTCGTTAAAGCGCTGTTCACTGAGCATTCTGCCCTGGGCTTTTTCGCGTATTTCAGCTGCGGCCTTTTTGGTAAAGGTGGTGAGCAATACTTTTTGAGGGGCATTGTTTTTCTCCACAACCCAGGAGTACAGGTGCTCGATAAGGCTGTATGTTTTACCGCTTCCGGCGCCGGCATTGATAAAGGTGATGTTTTTCATGGATGGTGGCTATTGAAGTGTTCCTTTCAAGAAGTTAAATCCTGTGTAGGGAATCGTTTTCTTTGTGTTATTTTCTTCGGGCAATGGAATAAGGTTGGGCTCCTGGTGGTATGCCAGGCTGGAGAGGTCGGGACCCTCGCCAAATTCAACTTTACCCTGCCTGAGTTCGCTCCAGCGAAACTCCAGTGATCGCTTCAGTTTGGAAAGAATTTCGCTATTCCCGGCCGTTGATGGTACTTTTTGTACACCTCTCCCCTTGAGGTCAGCAGCAGTGAGGAGTTTACCCTGGTCCAGCAGGAAATAAGCGGTGCGGGCTTGTTCGCGTTCGTTGAGCGCTGCGGTATACAGCGCCAATTGGATGGCGGCACCGTCCTCAATTTTCTTGATGTATTTTTTGTCCGAATACGTCCACTTCATATCGATGATAAAGTGTTGTCCATTGCTGTCTTTGAGCAACAGATCAATATAGCCCCTCACATATCCCAAAGCCTCGTCCACAATGCAATCTTCATCGTAGCCGAAAGATTGTTCGCAGGCTTCCACCACAAAATTGTTTCCAGTGATGATTTCCTGCAGGTTGCGAACGGATTTCCAGAGTTTGTAACGGAACGCGCTCATAGCGAACCGGTTTTCGGGTTGTAAAAATGTAGCTCCTTCTGTATGGATCACGTGGTCAAAAGTAATTTTGAATTCATTTTCGGAAATATTGAAAGTAGATTGACCAATGGCGTGTTGAATAAAAAGGTTCTCTACCACTTTATGGGCAATGTTTCCGAGCAGCAGGTTGTCCGAGGGGATGCTCAACCCGCGATTGTCTTCAAACAGCGCCACGTATTGCAGTACCCAGTCCAAGGGGTATTCGATAAATCGCTCCAATGAACTGACGCTTTCAACAGGCCGTCTGGGGATGATTTTGAACGTTTGATCCGAGAGCGCTTCAACTTGTTCCTGAAGCGGAAGCATGCGTTGGGTCTCAAAGGCAGATTGAAAGATAGCGCGATCAATGAGCGCGATATCGTTTTGGATATCCTGTACAACAGCGAGAATGTTTTCGGTGCTTTCGCCAAAAAGCGATTCCATACGGATGTGTAAGGGGTGCTTATCGACGCCCTCTTGTTCGATGAAACAAAGCTTGAGTTTGTTTTGCGTGCGCGCAATGCCACGCACCCATTGTTCCAGTTGAAGGTTGACCTGTGCTTCAGGACTGTAATAGGTGCTGTGATCTTTCAGGAATTCGCGCTCCTCGTGCAGCAAAAATTTCCCCACCGTTGCTTTGAGCGGGTGATCGTAAAAATTCAGGGCAACAACCTCTTTGGCGGTAGTGGAGGCAACAGCACCGAAATCGTCCACAACGCAAACGCTGTTTTGCTGTCGCTGGTAATTGGTGAAATGCGTCGATTCGTAGATTCCCTGAAATATTTTTTCTATTTCCTTTGCGTTGCCTTGCTCCGGAATCAACTGAAGGGTTTGCTGACACAAGCTGTCGAGGTATGTAAACTGTTCCCTTATTTCTGGGGGCAGTCCGGCCTTGCACTTTTCCTGAATCCATTTTTGTAAAAACTGCAGCAAGCTTTTCGCCCGTTTGCGCACCGTGGCATCGTCGCGTTTTTCAAAAGTCAGAAACAGTTCAATGATATTTTGGCGCCTTTTGATTTCATGTTCCTCGGGCGCGGCATCTTCGCCTTGGCCGCTCAGGTAATTTTCAATCACCGCATTCCATTCCGCGTTGCCCACACCGGGTTTGTCGGCCAGGCAGCGGGTAAGTTGGTACGATAGTTTTCTGTCAATGGGGGAGTAGCGCAACTGCAACAACGAAAGCAACGCGTGAATATTCAACTCCCCGGTAATGCACGGAATAACCAGTTTGTACAGTTGAATGGTCATCGGGTTGGCGGCCAGTTGTTTTGAGCCGCTGGCGCTTTTGCCAAATGAAACAAGGCTGTAGTCGAAGTTGGCGTTGTCGCGGTTGATGAAAACGTGTTTTTCGGCGTCGGCGCAATAGGCCATGGCGTCGCACATTTCCTGCTGGTTGTTGAAACGGATAAGTTGCAGGCTGGGGTCCTCATCTAAAGGAGCCAAAGTTCTTTTTGGTTTTTTTCCGCGCAATGCGGCCTGGAACATCCCGAGGTTGTTGGTGGGCTCAGGTTCCGCAGAATCCGCTTCAGAAACCCTGTTCCCGAGGGCCTTCAGTACCCGCTGAATCATGGGTGGCAGGTGTTCGGTTTTGTCGTGCAGCACGATATATTCGAAACAAATTTCCTTCGGATTGGCTTTTTCAATGGCCTGCAGCACATTGCGCCACCGGTCGGGTATGCCCGTGAAGAATGGAGTTTGCTGAAAGGCCGCTTCAACTGTTGCCAGTTGGCCGAGTCGTTGGGGCTGGTTTTTCATATTGTGCTGCCACCCCATAGCGATCAGCTCGTCGCGATACCCCAATAATTCCTGGGACACTTTGAGCTCATCCTTTTGCAGTGAATTGTAAAAGAAGTTATCGTCGCCGGATTTTTTCAGGCAATCGAGCCAGGCTTTCAGCCGCTCGTCGGGCTGCGGAAAAAAATCGAACAGCCCAAGCTCGCGCTCCAGCAGACTCAGCAAGGTCAACGGCCCCACCGGGCGGCTGCCATCATCGTTTTCTTTGTACGGGCGTCCGTCGTAGGCAGTAGAAAAAAGTAGTTTCATGGATATCGTGTTGGTTGACTGTTGGCTCGCTAATCTAATTAAATTAAACCCAAATTATGCAGTAGGAGGAGCGATGAGCTCTGAACTATCTGCCTTAGTTGGGTTAACCCCGATCTAGAGAATCACTTTTTCAGTGCGGCGAAGCGTGCTGAAAATGGTTGATTCTCTTTATCGAATATGCTCTAAGCAAGGCTTATTGCATATTTTGGGATAAATGTACCGTGTGTTATGAGCTGCTGTCACCATATCATTACGTCTGGTCACGGAATCATTGACAAAGTATTTTAAGATATTCTCTTGTTGTCAACGTAAGTCAAACATTTACAAACTGTTGAAGAATCAATCCTGGCAGGATTAAAATTCGTTCCAAATTATGCGATAAGCGGTGCTTATCGCATAATTTGGGTTCATTCCGCTCCGCCCTGTCAATCATTTCTGCAAGCTGCGTATTTATTCCTGTCGGCAAAGCCAAATCAGTATTCACCATTAAAACCACAAATTATGCGTCAAGACGAAGAGCATGACATGGATGATTTCGAAGATGATGTACAACCCTACAAAGAGCGGTTCACTTCTACTTTTGCGCGGTACGAGTGGCATTTACATATCCTGACCTTATCAAGCGGGGGTAACACCATATCGCCGAAACAGGTGTTTGAATTGCTGGACGAGGCAGTGTTTCATAAAGTTGCGGTTGTGAGTGATTTTACGGGACTTGCATTTCTGCCCGCTGCGGGTTCCGTATTGTGGGGAGCCATCAACGAAGTGCTCTATCACTATTACAAAGTGAGAGTGTATGCTGTTATACACTCCATGCCTGTCAATCGGCCCGAAGCTGTTTTTGGTTCAGCGCGTCTCAATGCGGCCGTAGAAGTGATGCGTCCATTTTATCGTGAGATTCGGGGCGAATTGGATTGGTGCAGAATGATGGGGCCGTTAATGCTGGATATGTATTCGCACGGTGTACCCGATTGGATTGAGGAAATGAAAAATGGACTCGCTGCTGCATGTGAAGCCTGTGAGGTACCAAAGCCATAAAGAACAAACTGAGATAATAAAGCGATATGCCGAAAAATGAATTCGATAGATTAGAGGTGAAGGATTACCTGGGAATGGATTGGCGCGAACACGTGTGTCATTTTATGAACCGCCCGTGGAATGTTCAGATGGTGTCTTACGAAAAAATGCCTCAGTACCGCCAGGAAATTGAAACTACGCTCGAAGTGGTGATGCGGTCCGTGGGGTTTACATTTGTACACAGCCTAAACGACCATACTGTGATGGTTTATGGTCCGTTGGTGCGCAGGTCGTTTTGGAGCATGGTGAACCAATACCTTGAGCGCGAAATTAAAACCACCCTGGTTGTAATCAACATGAATACAGCCATGGAGGATCTTTTTGCAACAGGGCAGGAAAATCCAGCAGGTTTGGCGCTCCATCGATTCAAACATTATAAAACTGTAGTGAGCGAGCTGGTAGAAGAAGTATCCGACCATCCGCTTACCATATCAGAAAGAGATTGCTTGCGCAGGAAATATGAGTCCGAACACTACGTAAAACGCAGAATGGCCGCAGCGCTTGGCTTGCGTTCGATGGAAGAAGAATAGGCGTGCAGCTCTGGTAGCGTGGAGGTTTCGGAATGGAATGATCATTTGATTCGCCAAAGGGTGTCAATGATTTCTGCCTCCTGCGTATTTATTCCTGCCGGCATGGGGTAAGGCAGTATTCACCATTAAAACCAATACTTGTGAGTCAAAACAAAACAGACAGAAAGGATGATTTTAATAAGGATGGCAGAAATCGCTTGATGTGCGTTTTTTCGCATCACGAATGGCAACTCCATTTGCTGACCTGTGCAGTTCTGGATGATGAAAATCCGCCGCGAAAAGTTTTCGGGGCATTGGAGCAAGCGGGGTTTGCCAAAATTGTATTGGTGAGTGAACGTACAGGAATGGCTTTCTTGCCTACGGCAGAGGAAGCGTTATGGAAACCAATAAATTACGTGCTTTACAAAAAGTTTAAGGGAAACGTCTATGGGCTGCGGCATACCCATCCAGAAGACAGACCATTCGCGGCGTTCGGAACTGCCAGGCTGAATGCTGCCTATGAGGAGTTAAAGCCTGTAATACAGGAAACCAGGGATGAATTGGCCAGGTGCCAGAACAATGCGTCGTTCGCGCCCGACAGGTATGCAGCCAATGTGGAGCATTGGGGTGCTGCTATGCAGGAAAATTTAGCTGCCGCGTGCGATGAGGTGTTAGAAGAGTAATAAATGAAATGAGTCAACATGTATCAATCACAAATACAGCTAAGTAACTCGTTCACCATGAACAGGTGTGAACATGTGTATTATTTTGTAAACCATTCGTGGAGCATTCAGATGGTATCGTACGCCGGTCAACCGCAATACCATAAAGAAGCAGAAGCCACATTGGAAATTGTTCTGCGGGCTATAGGTTTCAGTTTTGTGCACTCCATTGATGATGATACGGTGCTGATGTACGCTCCAGTCATCCGTCCGTCGTTTTGGGGAATGGTCAATGATATGATTGAGGAGCATGTCAAAACCCCGATTGTTGTTTCAGACCTGAAATCAGAAATTGATCATCTGACTCCAGTTGGTGAGGAGGAGATGATGGCCCGTATTTTTTCCAGGTTGAAAGAATATGAAAGGCTTGTAAAGGAAATGCGTGTCGAAATGGACGCACATCCATTGTCGGAATCAGACAGGTATGACCTCGGAAGAAAATGTATGTCCCGATACCCTGTAAACAACAGAATAACAATAGCCTTGGGTCTGAATACCTATGCAAAAGAAGTATGGCCGTGATAAACCTTAAAATACCTTGTTTATGATTTCTGGACCTGAATACTGCTACATGCTCTTTCATCGCGATCCTGAAATTTTAGAGGCTTTGAGCTGGGAGCTTATAACCATCCCGGGCAGATCACTGCAATTTGTTAACGACCGCATGCTTCTGATCACCTCAGATTTGGATAGAGAAGATATATTCGGAATTTACAGATCTCTTCATTTTGTCATCAATGAAAAAGGGCTGTTTATTCTGCAGGCCGAGCCATAACCACAAAAGCCGAAAAAATTGGACGATGCACTTGATAAGATATTTGCCAAAAGACCCTTATACAGGAATTGATGATATGGATGAATCTGAAAATTCAGTGGTCCAATTTCACGCAAACTCTTCATAAAAACTCATTGGATACATGAAAGAGAGAGTACACATAGAAGCATTGGAAAATGATGATTTCGCTATAAAGGTAGGCGACAAAATCATAGGAAGATTGCTGCGAACCGCTGAATGGAACGGGTACGATTGTATTTTGGAATTTGAATCTTCCGAGCCTTTTGATGATTTCAGAGTAAGCTCATTAATGCAGGGTGCGTTCATTATTCGGAATCACTACGAAAAGACTTTTGGAAAGCAGTTGAATCTTTAGGAAATGGTGTTTGTTGCTTTTTAGCATCTACATCATGTTGCTGCCCTCTAAATAGCCGGACACGATTACGGAAAAATAATTCGTAATCACGAACGTGAAAAAGAATGAAAAAGGAACCAAGAAGTTCACCAATAAGAAAAGCTGGCTATCCTGAAGGAAGCTCGTGAAGCAGATGTAAGGGGTTCACTGGTTAGGTTTTCAGGCATTTTCGTGTGAGCAGTATTGGGTTTATTTAATGACTACTGTCAAAGATTACCCTCCGTATCGTTTATTGTAGATAGAAAGACAAAACAAAATGACAACAGCTTCATTTACCATCCTTATGGATATTTCAAGACATGCCGAGAACCTCTTTTTTGATCTGGAAGGAACGGCCCTTAATCAGAAAGATGTGGATAGGTTGCATTCGGGAATAGCCAAGGCTTTTGAAATAGACACCAGCCAGGTTATTTCCACCTACCATTACTATGAACGACGGCTGGAATACCTGACGGAACAGGAGTCGTTGATGCGCAATGCGTTGTCAGCTCAGGGTTCGGATTCAACAGCACTGAACCTGGAACAGAAAGTTGAACTGGATCAGAGTATGCTCGATTCCATAGTAGAAGAAACAGCCGATGTACATTAGAGCCTGGCAATGTGCAGCAGGAATCTTTTTGAATAAAAACGGCAGTGGGGGTGTCAAGGATTTTTGCCCCTTTGCGTTTAATGAATTACGCAAGGCTTCATCACCGGTGTTTCCGGGCAAATCAACGGGATGATACCGCCTTAATGAGAAGTGGCTAGAATGATAATAACCAAAACCAATTGCCAATGAGACAAGAAAATCAGAATCCCATAAAGTGTTTCGATATGTTCACACCTTTTATACATCAACATCACGACGCAACGTGGACCATTCATTTATTGACTGTTGAAATAGAAGACATCGATAAGTTGCGTGATTTTCAGTCAGATTGCAGCGCGTTCAGTTCACTTACCCACTTGCTGAACTGGGCTGGGATTCCTTTTGTAATCGGACTGACCAACTGGAAATGCCTGGCTTACCTTCCGAGTAATGGTGGCCAGCTATTTACCGATATCAATGACTTGCTCGGGGATTATATAGGTGTAGAGTTTACAATTCTCGAAGTCTCCGCGGATGCTGTGAATAGCATGAAAGGAGGAGTACAGGATTTCTGGACGGACAATCAGATAGTCAAGTTCAAAAAAATGATTCAAATGATCGACACCCATTTGTTGAATTATAGTCGCAGGGCGTTGTCGGAGCATGAATTGAATGAGATCCTCGATGTTATTGCGCGCAAAGGCTTGGATAACCTGCCTTGCCACGCCTATCAATTGCTTTTGAACCACAGCAAATTCCTGCGTCAATCGGCATAGAATAGGACAGAGACTAAATAACACTAACTTCATTATTCACTTTAACCCCCAATTGTATGAAATACCTGAATTCCGATTTTTCTTTGACCAATGATTCGTTAGTAATAAGTGAAGATGGTGAGCACACCACACCCGTCATCAGTGTTTTGATTCGCATGATGCGCGAGGCTCAGGTGAAGACGCTGTATTCGGTGGAAGACCTGCGCGAATTTATTTTCAGAGTGATTTTATTGTATGGCCGCGACCGTCTCATGTTGGGGGACGCTGGAAGTGAATTTGTTGTGAAGGCCATAGCAGATGAAAAGCCTGTTGCGATTGACCTGACCACATTGCATGAGTATGTGGGGATCGCTTCAGAGCAAGGAAGTCTCGGGTTTTCAGACAGGGAGGATTTCATTGCATACCTCCGAAAAACGCATACGGCATCTGAAGCCCGAAAAGCGGCAGACAAAAACCTTCCTGATAACGTAGTGCGCTATGTTGGCCCTATGCAGATTGAAGGAGAGGATTCAGGCATTGATATCAGTGATGACATCATTGAGCGCTGTGCGGCTCTTGCAGAGAAGCTATTTGCGCAAAGCAATGTTGAGGTGTTTGAGGAGTTTGAGGAAAAACACACTGACACCATCGATGCCTTGAAACAGCGGATTGCGCTGAGGGGGTCTGTGGCCTTCCATATTCAAAAGGTGCCATTTGAGGTTATGGAGGAGTGCGTGGCCTTTTTGCGCGAGGAATACGGCTACGACAAAGAGCTATTGAAAAAGCGAGATGCGGAGGAGTTCGCGCTGGATTTCGATTTGATTGAACTGGCCTGGGCATTTGCCAATGACCTGTGCGAATACGAAATCATGGAATCCGTGCCTGTGGCTGCCTGGCCCAAAGAAATACTCGACCTGGATATTGATAAGTACCAGGGTTTGCAGGGCGATGAAATTGGCGGCATCAATTTGCTGGACACCATCCATTATTATAAGCTCGCTGAACTGGAGCCTTTGTTGAAGGGCGTGGAGATGGCAACGGAAAAGGTGAAAGGACAATGATTTGAATAGCGAAAGGCAAGTATTACCGGATTAGAAGCAAATAAGTATTAACCCAAAATATGCAATAAGCACGGCTTATTGCATATTCGATAAAGAGAATCAAACTTTTACAGTCCGCTTCGCCGTACTGAAAAAGTGATTCGCTAGATCGGGGTTATCCCAACTAATGCAAGTAGTTCGGAGCTTATCGCTCCTCCTATTGCATAATTTGGGATTAACAAACAATAAACATTTAAAATATGAACTTTATCGTACCTGATTTTTCTTTAATGAGTTTCCCCAATAATTTCGCAAAGGCAAGTGAACAGCAACAAGATGAATTGAAATTGTTGTTTCAGCTAATGGCTAAAGTTGGCGTTTTTTCGATTTTTTCGAAGGAAGATTTACATGAATTATTGTTCCGAACAGTTCTGTTGACCCATTGTAATTCAACGGGAAATAAAGAAACTGAAGGGCAATTTTTGGTGAAAGGAACAGTAAACGGCAAAGCTGTTTCGCTCGCGTTGGGTAAGTTGCAGAACTTTGTTGGGCTTTCTGCAAAAGAGGGATATATGGGTTCGACAGAACGAGCAGATTTTACCCGTGATCTGAAGCAAAATGAATTGTCAGCAGACGAGAAAGATGATGCCATGATGATTCTTTCGGAATCCCTTGAGCGTAAAATAGACAAGGTGCATATTGTTAGAGAAATGTCCATGGGGGAAGTTTCTGAAGCAGTCATTCAGGGCGCTGAGGATATGGCGCAACAGATTATGGAAAAGTATGACCCCGCAATTTTCAGTAATTTTTTGAACACCCATTCTTCAGCCCTTGGTGATCTTGAGAAGCGCGCAGCCTTGAGAAATTCTATTGTTTTTCAGATTGAGCATGTGCCATTTGAGATAGTTGAAAAGTGCATTCAATTTTTACGCGGCGATGAATATGATAAGGAAAAATTGCGCAACCTCGATCGGGAGGAATTCATCATAGAGTTTGTCTTAATCGAGCTGGCCTGGGCGGTGGCAAATGGTTTAGTTGAAATCAGCATACACGAGCCTTTTGAGTGGGTGAGCGAATCTTATGCTTTTGATGTCACCAACTACGACGGGTTGCAGACAGATGAGGAGACGTCGGGCGGAATTAATTTGTGGCTTACTTACGACGGCTATGAACTCGCTGAACTGGAGCCTATGTTGAAGGGCATTGAGATGCCCCGCAAAAATTAAGGGCTGTTATTTTTTGAGATTGACCGGGTGTTTTTGGGTTCCACCCGGTTGCTCATTGGTTTGTGTTTTGTGGTTCATTCGGCAGACCGTATTGGGAGATTTTTTCCCTTTATGGTCTGTCGTTTTTCAGGCCTCTGCAATTCCTTAGAAATACCGCACCGGACGGACGCGGAGATAAGTGGTTTTAGCCGAGAATCCCGATTGGCCTGTGCCAAAATGAATGCTTTTGGCGCTCGCCGCGCCGTCTTCACTTGAACTCCAATAGGCAGCACTTTCAAAGTTGCCCATTTCTGCCTCAGCAAGATGTGCATACAGCAATTCCAGTTCATCAATACTGGGCAGAAACCAGTCGTCATATCCTGCGTTGCTGTAGTCGTTGCAAAGCTGAGCGGCCTGAAAACAACTGCTGCACGAGTTCAGAATCAATTGTGTATTGGATTGCCCCGATCCGAGTATGTCGGATGTGCCGAATGTTTCCAATTGACAGCACCACGCACCGGTACCGGCATCGTCACTTGCGGCAACAAGTCCGTGGGTTTCGCCCGCAACATATCCATTGTCGCCGGGTTGGAAAATATAGGCCAGTATTCCACCATATGCACTGATTCCCGGACTTGCAAAGTCAATATTCACATCATCCTGATGTTGTCCACACGGCCCGGCAATCGTCCAGCGCAGCGTGTAAGAAGATTCAGGTTGCACGCTCAGGGTGGCGTTCGGGTTGTTGGGGTCGCTGAGGCTTCCGCCCGAACCGGAGAGGATGGTCCAGGTGCCACTCTCACCCAAGGCAACCGGGTTTGCCGATAAAGTCACCAGGTTGCTACTGGCTGTATAGAGCTGATCCGGTCCGGCGTCGGCCACAGTGGTGACGGGCATATTGAGCGCATCTGTTGGTTTGGTGGTCGAGCTTCGCTGAGCACCCGCTACCGCACGAACCTGAAACTTCACTTCGTGACATTCTTCCAGTTGGCTGTCAGGAATTACAGCCTCGTCTGTCCATTCGGTGCGATGCCCTTCGAGGAAAATGGTTTCCGTTTCACCGCTTGTTTCCTTGATGATTTCCAGTCCATCAATTCGTGTTTCGTCCTGCTCCCAGCTTAATTTTACTGCGTTGGTGCTTAGAATTTCCACCTGCAGATTGGCGGGCATCCAGGCTTCAGGTGGTGTTTCGGGGTCGTAGGGGTTGTTGAAGTCTTTCTCACACGCCGTCAATATCACCAGGCAGTACAGCAAGAAATATGTAACGGGGCTTTTCATTTTTAAAAGTTGCTGGTGTAACCAATGGCTGCGCCCCCTTCAACAGGTATTGCGGTCAGTCCCCATTCGCGTTTCTGTTTCTGCAGCTTGTTGTTAAACAGGAGGGAGCCTATGAGCGCAGCGCCTCCGGCCGCAAAGGCAATCGGGTAGATGGTGCGTGCGGTGAGCACTTGCTCGCGCAATGCCGCAGCTTCAGTGGTGGCGTTTTGGTATTTGTTGTAGTCGTTAATGCCCGAATACAAATAGTATCCTCCGGTACCCACACCCGCAAGACCAACGGTGAGTAATCCCCATTTGGCTATTTTGGGTGGATTTAGCGCTTTGCGGTAATTCTTCAACCGGAAATTTTCTTTGGACTCTGCATTTTCATTCACAACAATGCTTTTTTCTGTTTCAAGGTGCCCACCTTTTTGCAGCTCAATGTGGTATTTGCCAATCAACCGCTGCTCCCTGTACGGAGTATTCCCCACCTGCTGTCCGTCAATTCGTATCGTTGCACCGCTCGGCTCGCTGTCGATTTGCAGCCAGCCGGTAATGGGCTTTAAATGAATGTTCAATACACTATCCATTCCGGAGGCCAGTGTCAATTGCGTTTCGAAAGGGTAGTGCTTTTCGAGCTGAACTTTGAGTTGGTAAATTCCCGGATCCAATCCATCTTCCGGTCCGGTTGCTTGATAGTCGCCTTGTCCTTTGACCTGTTGATTCAGTACAATCTCACTGTTTTCGGGCATGGCCCGCACGCTGAGATTTGCCCAGATTGGCTTGAGGTTTACATGTAAGAAACGCTCCTGGTCTTTGTGGATTTGCAACGCAGTGTCCAGTTCAATGTAACGCTCTTTTTGAAGAACTACCCGGTGCGTTCCTGTCGGTAAGCGTTGCGAAAACGGGGTGCGCTCGGCCAGTTCCAGGTCGTTGAGAATAATGCGGATTTGCGGAGGATTGGAGGTGATGCTCAAAGTGCCGCGCTCGTCTGAAGTGGTGAGTACTTCTTCTACTTTGTAGTAAAACACATCTTTGGGTTGTGGGTTGATCGTGGTCACCCGACGTTCCATAAATCCCGGCTTCGCCACAAAAACCATCTGCTTCACCGGGCTGCAAAACACTTCATAGCGATTGGCAGTGGTATTATAGGATTGTTGATTAATCGCCCCCATCGAACTGCGAAACTGTAGTCCTTCCAGGTCGGAGTATATCAACAATAGTGCATTGTCCGGGTATTTTGTATTGGCTTGCACAACGGATGCTTCGGGGGCGGGGAGTTCGGTGACTGAAAACTCGTTGAGTTGGGCTAGGGTAGCACTGCTAGCCATCAATATGCCCAAAATGATGATTATGAACTTCATTTTCTCTGCTGTTAATCTTTGATGCAGCGTACCGAAAGTCCTACACGTTTTAGATAGGTACCTTTTCTAATTCGCTTTTTGATTCCCCTAACAAAAAGCATATTAGCATGGTGCTTTCCGTGTGAATCTGAAGACCAGAAAAACCCATACATTCGAGCTTTTTGAAATCCAACGGCTCTGCCCGGCTGTCTCAATCCACCTGGCAATGCATTGAAGCCGCTGGAATTGGTTGCTTTTTGGTTTTTTACTTTCCAAAAAGTTCTATCGGCACTCTTCATTTTTAGACCGGCATTACGATTGCCCCCGAGATATTTGATGAGTAGATTCCATTCCTGATTATTGGGTACGTGCCAACCTGCAGGGCAGACTCCTCTGCTGTCACCAATTGAATACCAGTTGTAAAGTTTTCCGTACGGATTTTCATATTCGGAGTTGTTGTCATACCAACACCATCCACCTTGTTCAGACGTGCGCCACTCCTTTCTCTGTGAAATATTCGGAATTGGGTCTCCATTACGATATCGTCCTGTTTTTAAGTTTTCCGACATCCAGATTTGATTTCCAATCTTTATCGTTTTGTATTCATTTCCATCAATATCTGTAACTGAGTTTGGGCGCTGGTCTTCTTGCATTTTCAGGTAAACCGATGTTGCAGCTCCTGCAGATAATGTCACGGCCGTATCAATACTATGATAATCCTGTTTTATGACTCTGATTTTATACGTGGCAGCAGGCAATGCACCTTCGAACGGTGTTTTATCACCTAAGGCTATTTCGTTAAGAAATATAGTACAGCCCTCAGGTTGCGTAATAATCTGCAAATTTCCAGGCTCATTGCTTGCGATTTGTTTACCTGTCACTTTGTAGGTGTGTAATGATTTCGGGTTTGGATTGATGTTTTCTATACGTTGCTCTATAAAATCTTTTTTCGCCACAAAAATTATTTGTTTCACGGGGCTGCAAAGCACTTCGTATCTGTTAGATATTGAGTTGTATGTTTGCTTGTTAATGGCTCCCATCGAACTGCGAAACTGTAGTCCATCCAGATCTGAGTAGATAAGCAGTAAGGCATTGTCAGAGAATTGAGTATTCGCTTGAACGATGGTTTCATTTGGGGTTGGAAGTTTACTTATTTCAAACTCATTGAGTTGGGCTATAGCGGTTTGCCCACCCAATATTAGGAGGAATGTCAATAGGAAAGAATGTGGCCAAACTGTTTTCATCGATTCATTCTTTTATGCATCGAATTGAGAGTCCATATTCCTTATCAAAAGCTTTCCGAAACAATTCTCCCGATTCAGAATGGACACTTCGATTCCAGGCTTCTACTTCATCAACCGGCGTTGCTGTCCACCAATAAGCCCCCGTACCTTCAGATTCAAAATACCCTCTAAAATGTCGGCAACCTCCCGGTACCGCCGAAAACTTACTGTCGTTGGTGGCATCGATATTCGGTTTATCCCATCCACCTGAAATTCGTTTCATTTTACCTCCGGCAGTGGCACTTTGTAATCCACTTCCGTGCCCCAGGTAATTTATACTTTCGTCTGGCCTGCCAGCCCTGTGGTCGATATGTACCGCCAGTTCTGTCCATTCCCGATCCGAAGGAATTTTCCATCCTGATGGGCAAACATTGCGTTCGTCATTTACCACATACCAGTTGTACAATTCTCCATACTTTTTGGCCATTCTCTTATTGTTTTCATATTGGCATCGGACTGGTTCTTTTGAATCCCATTCGTAGTCGTTCTTTATTTCCAGAATAGGGTCACCATTGGAGAAACGCTGGGTTTTCAAATTTTCAGCCATCCATTGTTGGTTGCCAATTGTTACCGTTTTGTACTTATTGCCGTCCGCATCAATACAATCCTTACTCTTTGTTTCCCGCAGACTCAAATTAAATTCATAGGACTTCCCCTTTTGAATTTCAATTGTTTGAACTAAAGGTATGTGCTGGCGAGTATTTATTTTAAGCTGGTAGGATCCTACTTCTATTGAATCTGAAAACGGACTGATGCCCATGTATTCGTCATCAATATATATGGAAGATCCAACGGGGTTTGTTTCAATTTCAATAAACCCTTTGTGCTTATTAAGTGCAAACCGAAAAACAGCTTTTTCACCGGAATTGAGATACACAGAAGTGTCCAAAGGGTGGTGGTTTTGCTTTTGGATTCTGATAGTCGCAAGTCCGGAATTCACTTCGGATTCAAATGGAGTCGATTCGGCGGTTTTAATACCGTTGAGCCAAAGTTCACAATTTGAAGGTTCGGTGAAAATAGAAAGCGGAGTAGGAGTTGAACCGCTCAAAGTTTCAATTTTCTTTTCTACTTTGAAATAGAACACGGCCTTCGGTTCCGGGTTGATAGTGCCCACCCGTACTTCCATAAACCCTGAACTGGCCACAAAAATTATTTGCTTCACCGGGTTGCATAGCACTTCGTACCGTCCCGCCCGGCTGTTGTATGTTTGCTTGTTAATGGCTCCCATCGAACTGCGAAACTGTAGTCCATCCAGATCTGAGTAGATAAGCAGTAAGGCATTGTCAGAGAATTGAGTATTCGCTTGAACGATGGTTTCATTTGGGGTTGGAAGTTTACTTATTTCAAACTCATTGAGTTGGGCATAGGCCGGATTGAGCACAAAAACTTCAATTGCCATACATACGATGAGATAGGAATTTTGAAGGAGAATATTCACTGCTTTGCGTTATTTGATAATATCAAAATCACCGAGTTCAATCACGTCTTCACGAGTGGTATGTTTCTCTGGTTGCCACGATCGCACATGTACCATTGGTCGAGTCTGGTCTTCAAAATCGATCATCAAAAACAAGTAGCCTTCGTCGCCGTATGTTGAGGACCGCCACTGCTGTCGCAGATTTACGCCATAAATCTCTTTGCGTGCACCATGCCGTATAATGTCGATATTGTCAAAGCGAACATCAATAAATCGGTTCCGGTTAAAAACCTTTTTCAGATTGTCAATGTATTGGCTTTTGTTGTAGCGAATTAACTCAACCTTTTGTTGCCCCAAAGAAGCCATCATATCTGGGCTGTCTGGTTTTACATTAATTACTCTCCCAACAATAATAAGGGCGTTTTCACTAAATGTTTGTTCCAGCAATTCAAGATCTTGCCGGTTGTATGCTGTTCTAAAGTTTTCGAGAAAGTCAAGTATCATTTGTCGGCGATGAAAGTCGGTGAGATCGCGTCCGTCGGCCATTAATCTACGATATTGGTGCTGCTCAATGCCGAAATATAAATCTTCAATATGGCCTTGTTCGTTAATGGTTATCACGGCTTCCTCTGTAGCTTCCTTTTCCAGTTGCAATGGTATATGGCGAATTTGAAATTGCCCCCCTGGTGTGCGAAGTAGATTTTCTTTCAGCAACGCTTCGGTACAGCGAAATCGAGATGTATTCCAAAGGGTAGAGATACGATTTCGGGCAGCTTCCGAGGCATCGATATTTTCCCAACGGATGTCTCGCTGATCGACAAATGCCGTATTCATTTCTGTAAGCAATGCGCTTAAATTGTGAGCTATGACTTGTTGCAGTGCACTGTTGTCTGCATTGCCAAATTGGACCGCTGTTTTGACCTGTGCCGACAAAGCCAGTGACAAATTCATCAAAAAGGCTGCTATTAATAAAGTTCGACCCATATGGCTATCATTCCTTTAAGTTCACTTTCAAAATTGGCAAATCGTTTCGATGACTTCAAGTCGATTCGACCGCCATCATTAGGCGCAAGCGCATGAAGCAGTATTTTGCTTTTGGGTTCAATTAGCAATATCCAGCAGCGATTGGGATTGACAAAATCTGTCTCTTTGCCAAAAATCACTTTTCCTTGTTGTTTCAGTTTTTTGAGTTTGGCTTGCACCGCATCAAAATCAGTCAATCGAGCAAAACCGTAAGGATCCGCTGGAATTCCGGAGTGGGGCAGAGGCATCTCATCCTCAAGTGTGGGTTTGGGCTTTGGCTGGGTGAACGTTCTTGTAATTGGGTGGAGGTTGTTGTTAAACATTTTGCTTACAGTAAGTGATTCTGAGTTGTTGACGGTCATTCTGATTTCGCCCCCCAAGTCGCTTTTGTCAAGTGTGGTTAACGGCTCTGTACTGAGTACCCTTGCACCGCTTGACCATTGAATGGAACGGATACTCAAATTTTGTATTTCCGGAGATAAATGCACTGTCTCCATGTCTTCCTCAATAATGAAATCTAAATGTATGACTTCGCGAAAATCGACATCAATGATTACATCTTTTGAGAAATTGGTTTCGCTACGAATTTCATTTAAATGTGAATCAATAATTTGTGGGTCAAGGGTGATTTTCATTCGCATCTGTTCTATTTCAGAAACAGGCTGCATGAGGAGGTTCATTGTGCCTCCCATTTCATTGAGACTAGTTGTGGCGTTGTGCGCCGGACAGTCAATGTGATATACTACTCCCGGGGAAGTCTTTCCGGCGAAACTCAGGTCAATCTGAATTTGTTCACCGGGAAATTGTGGGTGAGGTTTTACCTTTTCGCAGTACAATCCCAGTCCGTTCAGGTGATTCCGCAACATGGCTTCCAGGTAGGGTTGTACATTGTGAATGGTGTCATGTGCGGAGTTCCATGAAATAGGACGAGGGCTGTAAAATGAGTGTAGATAGGCGGCATAAGCTTCTGCGATACCACCAATCTTCAGAGCCTTTTTTTGTTCAGCCAGCTCCAGGTATTGATGAACAATGTTTTTTACAGATTCTGCGGTTTTTTTCAGATCATCATGACTGATGTATGCCAAAACGGAATAAGTTTGACTATCCTTTTTTCGACCCGGACGCTCGCAAATCTGATATTTAAGGCCGTCCAATCGGAGCCGGGATACCGTTTCGGTTGAGTTAAAAAAACGCTGGGTAAGCTGATTGTTTTCTTCTAGAGTAGACAGACTGGTGCGGGAAGAAACACGCGAAGAGAGTTGATTTGCCAACAGGTCGTAAGCGCTCTTTCTGGCAGCTTCTTCAGTTTGAGCGGTGGCAGTTGCACTCACGAAATTTTCTGAAGAGAGAATGTCATTGCAATTGAATTGCCCCTGAATATTGAGATGAAAGAGTTGCAACATCGATATGAACAAAATGTACCTCATTTAATTTCAATTGGTAATTGATTACTTTTGGCCTGATAGGTGGCAAATCGATTACGGATATTGTGTCTGGGAATATAGCTGTGGAAATGGGCGAGCATCAATTTGGATTTTGGTTGCGGGTAAATTTGAATCATATGATCAAAGCTAATCAATGGATGGGCCAGCAGTATAAGCAAGGTGTCACCCGAGAATGCACTCCATTTTTCCCAATGGCCACTTTCGGTAACCAAAATGATATCGGCAATCTTACATTGAAGAGTGTCGGCTTTGTAACCGTAATTGTATGTAATCAACTTGAGTATAACCCCGGGGCAATAGCTGGTGTCCACTAGCGAACTGAGTATTGATGCAATGGGCGCTGCGGGATGGCAAACCAGAGAGGAGTCTGATGTTTTAAGAAATACTTGTTGTTGCAGGATTTCATCCCTCTCACCTTCTGCGTGTAAAAATGACCTTTCGGTCAATATGCTATCCGGATATGCTATTGGAGCGGAGGACTGTATGTTCGCCAGTTTCGCATACAATTCACTCGTCAATTCACCTTTGTCACGATTAGTCAACAAACTCACATCGTTGGGAAATGATACGAGGTAGCGTTCGTTTTCCAATTGGAATTGCCAGTGTACCGAGTCTGTTGAAAATGTGTATTGGGCTTCTTGATAATCACCCTTATTGGTGAATTGCACCCAGTCAATTGTTTCTCCATCGCGCTTAACAACTGCATTTGAGCGAAACCTATCAGAATCAATCAATACCGACCAATCGAACATTTGTTCAATGGCTTGCTGTCCGAAGCAATTTGAGCACATCAGGAAGAGCCCCGTGGCCAATAGATAGATGAATGAGTGACAATTCATGATAAAAGCGACCCTAAATGTAGTACGTTTAAAACAAATATTGTGGACAGCCTTGTTGAGTTGCCATCGCTCCGCGCAATATATTGAAAATAGATGATTTAATTGACTTTTAGCTTTTCCAGTGGTAAAACGACCTTGTCGTAAACTCGTTTTGTTTAGGAGCTGTAAACTCCGCAAAAACCAGACAGTTAAAAAAAAACATCTTTGAATGCGTATAAAAAAAGCAAGTTTACCCCAGCCCAGATTGTTAAAATTCTCAAGGAGAGGGAATCTGGAGCAAACATCGCATCGGTTTCACGAGATCACAAAGTGAGTACAGCCCCCCAAAACACTCCACCCCCGCTCACATATTCCGAAACAATCTTTCCGCCACATCCATAAACTCCAGAATCTTTTCGCGGTCCAGCCCGAGGTCTTTTCTTTTGATGAGGAGGTTGTTGCATTCTGGTGAAATTACCTTGCCGGATTCCAGTTGCCGGTAGGTGAGGCACTTGATGTGCTTTTTGGAGAGAATGATAAAGTAACTGTGGTGCCAGGGGTAGAGCCCCGGTAAGTCATCGATGCTGAACTTTCCCGACCGTCGGAATTTCACTTCCACAAAATGCAGCTTGTGGGTTTCGGGATTTTGAACCACGAAATCGGGCATGGAACTGATTTTGTCCTTTACAGCGCCGTAGGTTTTGCGCGTAAGGTTTTCTATACCCGGTATGCTGCGTTCCATGCCATAGTGAAACACGTTGTAATTGTGGGCAAGAAACAATTCCTGGATCAGTGTTTCGGCTACCCGCCCTTTGACGCGGTTGAGTGTTTTCCTCGTATCCATGTTGGTTGATTTTTCCCGAAAATAAAAAGAAATGCATCAATGGTGCGTTCACCCAAACACCGCTATCGCATCACGGACTTTAACATCTCCTCTGTTCCACGGTTTTGAGTTGACCAATACAACATAGCCCCCCGATATGGAGAACCGAATGCCGCTATTTGCGGAGGCAGCTTGGATGGTGGTACATGTCTCACGTTATCTCACAAACTCCCGGCAAAAGATCTCAGTCCCTGTCACCAAACGCTTTCTGAACGGCAGTTAATTTTTCTTTCGCATGTTCACTTTATCCGTTTCGTACATCACTACTTCGAGACATCTAAGCACGCTGAGTGGCTTCTTCAGTTGTTTGTGAATCATCCCGGCGATGTCTTTGGCTTCCTTGGTTGAGGCCAGTTCAATCATCCTGTTCTGATAAGGCAGGTCGGAGGTGAATGAGGCGATTAAAGCCGGGCGATTACTTCACTTTTGAGCCATTCAACGGCTTCTTCCTGGTTGTATTCGATTTCCGGTCTGAGTAAACCTTCCATGTCACCAGTGAAATTCGGATCATTTTGTTTAGCTTCAATGTTGAGTAAAAACTCCTTTGGACTGGGCGGCTTTTTGTTGGTTGCGAATTCGATATACCGGCGAAAGCAAAGTATCATTTCATCCACATTGATTTCCTTGTTGCGTCTGGCATAATCAAGATCAAACAAGTCGCGACCTTTGCTTCTTTGGTATAACGCCCTCAGTTTGGTGCCGAGCAGCTCATTCATGCTGTATGTTCGTATTTCGCAGTTGCCCGTAAACCAATCGCTGCTAATTTCAAAAGGGAAGTCCACCCAGTCCACCACATTAAAATGTTCTCGACAATTGATCTCCAGTTTCAACCGCATCCGAATTGCTTCAAATTCAGAAGTAAACCGGTACAGGGCTTTGATGCCGTGTCCTCTGTTTTCTGTAT
Organism: Cryomorphaceae bacterium; assembly: GCA_007695365.1. Lineage (NCBI taxonomy): Bacteria > Pseudomonadati > Bacteroidota > Flavobacteriia > Flavobacteriales > Cryomorphaceae > Cryomorphaceae bacterium. The sequence goes on from REDV01000095.1 coordinate 21,603, forward strand.
TTCGCCCTTCTTCAAAAAAGGTAATCACCTCCGCAATGCGTTCCATAATGGGCTTGACAGGACCTGGCTTGATCTGTACTAAATCAATGTCTTCCGAGTATCGCGGCGCTGGTCGCAGATAAAGCTTGTGCAGCGCTGTTCCTCCCCGAAAAGCGAGGTGCCTCCTGAGAAAGTCATCAGAGAATATTTCGACCAATGTTCTGCTGATGATCAAATCCTGCTCAACCTGAGCGAACTCCTTCCAGGGTGCTTGCTCCTGCCATTTTGCAATATGAGGCCTCGGAATCATAAGTCGCTTTCGAGCTTCTGATTGATGTCCACCTTCCATCGGTTTCGCGCACTGCCAGCCTTTTCGTTTTTCCGCGGACTTAATAGAACGGGATAGTAAGGGGTCTTTTTTAGCTCGTTATAGATAATGTCGGCCAGCATTTCACCTTTAGGGAATTGTTCAAAAAGAAACCCGGCTCGCTGTAGGGCGCTTTTGTTGGTGTACCATTGCAGCAATTGAATGAGATCATTTTCCGTAATTTCTTCAGTCAGCTCCTCCAGGGTAGCCAATGTTCGGTTTAGTCCTCCGGTTTTCGAATGGTGATGGATAAGGTCAACGAAAGTGAGTGCAGGTGAGGATACCTGGTATTGCCCGGCATCAGATTTTTTCAGAACGATATTTTGCTGAGGCCAATTACCAGTCGTAAAAAATAGAATGTCAATGTTCTTCTTCTTAATCGAGATGAGCTTCGGCGTTTCCGTTATGATGTAATCTCGCTGAATTTGTTGGTGGCTGGCGCCATGCATTTTAGCGGCAGAGAAAAGGCCCACATAGTACTTTCGATTCAGGTATTTGAACAGTTTGTTGACATACAGTGGGAGCGGTAGCTTTTTTGCAATAGCATATCGCGGTGGAATAATCAGGTAAAAACCTTTCCTCAAGTTGATGATTTCACCCTTCGCGACCAATCGGGCTATTTCACGCTTAACAGCAGTTTCGTCTCTCGGCACTTGCGCCAAAGCCTCGTCCAGTGAGAAGGAGTATTCTTCATAAGACTGTAACTTCTTGATGTACGCCGAGACCGCCAAGCTTAGTAAAATTTCGAGCAAGATACGCTTTTCCGGTAATAATCTCGAAAAAATTCTAAGCAAATTCAGGCCGCTCAGGTGTAACCCGAAGTAATACCCACGTCGATTCTTCCAAATTCCAACCCTGCATCTTCACCACCCATCCCCATTTCCCCACCCCTTTTTCCTACCTTCGCGCCCAAAGCACACAACCCATGAAAGCATATGTTTTTCCAGGGCAGGGCTCGCAATATTCCGGAATGGGGCACACCCTGTACCACCAAAGCCTTGATGCCCGCAACAAGTTTGAGCGCGCCAACGAAGTGCTCGGATTTCGCATTACCGATAGTATGTTTGAGGGCTCCGACGAAGACCTCAAACAAACCAAAGTAACCCAACCCGCCATCTTTCTGCACTCGGTTATTCAGGCCCAGGTGCTGGGTTTTGATTTTGAACCCGACATGGTGGCCGGTCATTCCCTCGGCGAATTTTCTGCGCTGGTGGCTGCCGGTGCCCTCAACTTCGAGGCCGGACTCAAACTGGTGAGCGCACGCGCCATGGCCATGCAAAAGGCATGCGAACTGGCGCCCTCCACCATGGCCGCCATCCTCGGACTGGAAGACGAAGTAGTAGAACGCATCTGCACCGAAACACCGGGTGTGGTGGTGCCGGCCAATTACAACTGCCCGGGGCAGCTTGTCATCTCCGGAGAGGTAAAAGCCGTAAAAACGGCCTGTGATAAACTCACCGATGCCGGCGCGCGCCGTGCCCTGCTGCTGCCGGTGGGCGGAGCCTTTCACTCGCCGCTGATGGAGCCTGCGCGCCAGGAACTCGCCGCCGCCATTGCTGCTACCCAATTCCGCGAGCCGCGCTGCCCCATTTACCAAAACGTGCATGCCAAACCGGAGAAAAACCCCGAAGCTATCAAGGCCAACCTTATAGCCCAGCTTACCGCACCCGTGCGTTGGACGCAAACCATGCAGAACATGCTGGCAGACGGTGCCAAAGAAGTGGTTGAAGTAGGTCCGGGAAAAGTGCTGCAAGGTCTTTTCAAAAAAATGGATCGCGCCCTGCCCACAAGCAGTGCAGGCGAGTAGGGCAGCAGGCCCTGCAATCGCTAAACTTTAAGCGGTGCGAAGTTTACTCTTCGTCGCGGGTTTCTTCGCTGTCTTCTGCTTTGTTCTCAACCGCCTTGGGCTCCTCCCAACGGGTGGGCTGCAGAAAGTCTGAAGTGCTGATCTGGCTCTCGTTGCCCAGGTACGACCAGTTAATTTTTCGGGCGTACTTGCGAAACACAGCGTTCACCTCTTCCAATGTGGTGTTCATGATGGCGTCGGTTATATCGCCCGCCCATCGCCAGTTGCCCGCAACAAAGGCGTGACCCAGGTCGTGGGCCTGTGCATCCACCGTTTCCTTACCCAAATAGTGAAAGGTGAGGAACGAGGGCTTTTTCTTTTCCAGCTCATCCTTCTCAAAGCCCTTTTGGATGGTTTCGTTCAGGGTCTCCACCATTACCTTGATGGTTGCCACCGGACTGATGGTACTCGCGTACAATCCGTTTACGGGATATCGAAGACCCGTTCCCACGTAGGCGTTTGGCCCGAAAGACAGCCGGCGTTTGTTGCGCAGCTCATCGGTAATTCTGTCAGAAAACATACTCATGGCAAGCAGGTTGGCAAACTTTTCTTCGCTGAATGCGGGGGGTGCAGGCATCAGGCCGAGCACGTGGTTTACATCCAGGTCCTGGTGCTCAATAGCCACACCCGGAAAGCGCACGGTTCCTGTTTCCACTTCACCGCGGGGAGTACCGGGAGGCAGGTCGCCCATGGCGCTGGCAATTTTCTGGCGAACATCGGCGGTTTCAACATTTCCCACCACCACGATAAAGATGTTGGACTTGCTCATCATCCAGTCGTAGTATTCGCGAACGTCATCAATGCTCAGCATCTGTAAGCTTTCCACTGAGCCGAGTGGAAGGTCGTTGTAATCGGTATCGCCAAAAGCGGCGCGGGTAGCAATTTCATCAATGTAGTTGCTGGCATTGGCCCGGTGCCGGCGGTTGCGCACAAAATACTCACCCACCAATCGCGAAAAAACGGCTTCATCCAGATTGGGCTGTGTAAGTGCGCGTGAGAACAACGACCAGCTTTCATTCCAGTTCTGTTTGAGCGCTGTCATACCCGCATAGCTATAGTCCAGCCCGGCTTTGGTGGCCACTCCCATGCCGAGGTTTTCAGCAGCCCGGCTAAAACCTTCGCGGTTGAGGTCGCCCGTACCACCCAGCACAGCAAGCTCCAGGGCGAGACTTTCAATGCCTTCCTGTGCTTTTGAGTAGTTGGCGGTACCCCCGCGCACGTAGAGACGCACGGAAATTACGTCACCGGGAACCTTTTTGAGGATAACCGGAATTTCGCGCACGTCAAATTGTTCGGCGTTGGCCTGGGCCACAACCTGCTGCGGTGCAAATGCGTAGATGCCTAGAAGAAAAAGAGATATATTCAGGATGCGCATGGCTTGTTCGTTTTATCGGATGGATTGAATGGGATTCACCTGGGTCAGGTTCATCATGTTTTTCATTTCTTCGGTAACCAGCAGTCCGGTAACGTTGGGTTTGTCCAGAATATAATCCCGCACAAATTGCTGCACGTCCGCTTTGGTCACCGAGCGGATGCCATCGAGGTATGCACCGTAAAAGTCCAGGTTGGCCGAGGCCCACCAGTAAGAGATGCCGTGCACTATTTCTGAAGGTACCTCACGTCCATAAAGTTCCTGATAGGTGAGCATCCGCTTGGCGCGTTCCAGTTGTTCATCGCTAAAGTAATCGGGATTGGCCCATCGGAGCAGGTGTTTCTGTACAATGTCGCGGGCCTCCTGCAAACCCTGAGGTTTGGCAACCATAAAAATGGTAATCGGTCCGGTGTATTTTTGGGTTGAATAGCCTACCGCTACCTGGTACACCAGCTCTTTTTCTGCAAGCTCTTGCTGAAGGGCTCCGTCTCCCTGGCTGAGCATGTAGGCCAGAACCTCGCCTGCGTGGGTTTGTTTGGGGTTGCGACGGGTGTCGGGTCCCTGAAAAGCCACGAGCATCACCGGTGCCTGGGCGTTTTCATTGGTGGTGAGCACTCCTTGTGAAACCGTCAGAGGCGCAAACTCCGGGATATCGGCTTCTGTCGGGAGGTTTTTGCCCCGCGTCCAGTCGCCAAAAATTTCGTCGGCCCAGTCCATAACCTGTGATGCCTTTACATCGCCCGAAACCAGCAGCAAGGTGTTGTTGGGTACGTACATGCGGTCGTGCATGATACGCAACTGGGCAGGTGTGGCATTGAAGATAACTTCCGGGTTGCCCAAAGCATTTTTGCGATGATGCTGATCGCCCCACAACTTTTCATATACCTCGTTCACCAAAAAATGTACAGGGTTGCTTTCCGCCCGCTCAATTTTGGCGTCCATTACATCCAGTTCGGCCTTGACGTCATCTTCGGAAAATAACGGGTAGCGCACAGCTGCATTCATCAGAGCGAGGCCGTCGCGGGTAGAGCGATTGCTCAGGGTAATGTGGTAATTGGCGCGCTCGTCGCTGGTGTTGGCGTTAAACACAATGCCCAATTCCTCTATGCGTCCGGTGATATCATCTTCGGTAGGAAACTCCTGGTTAGTCTTAAAAAAAAGGTGTTCGTACAAGTGAGCGAGGCCATTGGTTTCGGCGGTTTCGGCAAAGGCGCCGTTGCGCACTGCCAGCTTGATGGTGGCAAGAGGTGCCGCCGTATGTTCAACCACAAGTACTTCCAGTCCGTTCGACAAAGTGCGGTGATGAAAGTTGGAAGGCAGACCTTTTTGGGCCGTGGCTCCCAGCGTGGCGAGCATGAATAACAACAAGAGCGATTTTTTCATGGTTGGGTGATTTTCCGAAAAGTAAAACTATGGAGTGGAGCAATAGACATAAATCGTGCAAATCGGTTGCAAGTTTAAAACTTTTAACACGGTATGCCGCATCTTGTTTGTAGTAAAGTGATAGAAAAAAATGAAGGATGCTACATGCACCACGTGCAACTTTATCTCGCGGTGGAGGTTGTAATGGCGTTGTTTTAATCTTTTCCTTTACACCCGTTTATGGTGGCTCCTGAAAAACGCGTTTACACATTGCAGTTCTGGTTGTTATGCCTTAGCTTGTTTTTGTTTTTGGGGAGTTTTAACCTGCTGATACCCGAACTTCCTGCCTACCTGCGGGCCATGGGAGGTGAGCAATATCTGGGCCTCATCATCTCGCTTTTCGCGCTCACGGCAGGTCTTGCCCGCCCGCTCAGCGGTAAACTCACCGACAGAATCGGCCGAATTCCTATTATCGTTTTTGGTATTTTCATTAGCGTCATCTCAGGGTTGCTCTACACGGTGGTGACAGGAATTATCGGATTCTTTATCATCCGCTTGCTTCACGGATTGAGTGCGGGATTTACACCCACAGGGAATACCAGTTTGCTCACTGATATTATACCCGCAGCTAAAAGGGGCCAGGCCATGGGCTATGTAGGTATAGCTACCAGTTTGGGAATGGCGGTGGGTCCGCCGGTTGGTAGCTGGATATCCATGAATTATTCGCACGATGTGTTGTTCTTTTCATCGTCCGCTTCGGCCTTGCTGGCGTTGGTTGCCGTAGCCGGTATCAAAGAGACACTCAAAAAGAAGCAGCCTTTCACTGCCAAAATGCTCATCATTCACAAAGATGAGGTGATAGATCGCGATGTCATGGCCCCTTCGTTGGTGATGCTCATGACCATCTTCAGTTTTGGTTTGTTGCTCACCATTGTTCCGGATTACAGCGAATTTCTGGAAATGGAAAACAAGGGGGTGTTCTTCACGTACTTTCTTACTGCCTCGCTGTTGGTGCGAGCCACAGCAGGCCATGCCAGTGATCGCCACGGTAGACAAAAGGTGCTGAAGGTGGGTGTGGCTCTGCAACTTGTTGCGTTGGTGATGATGGCCTTGCTGCCTTTCAAGGCGGCCTTTCTCGCGGCCGGAGTGGTGTTTGGACTGGGCTCAGGGGTGATTTCTCCCGCGCTTTTTGCATGGACCGCGGATCTTGCCCAGGAACATCAGCGAGGCAAAGCTATGTCAACCTTGTTCCTTGCCCTTGAGATAGGTATCCTGCTCGGGGCCCTTGGATCGGGTTTTCTGTACAACAACCAAAGTGATCGCTTCCCGGTTACTTTTCTGCTTGGCGCCTTCTTTACTGCCTTTTCGCTGTACTACTTGCTTAAACGCTGGCCTGCTTTTCACCGCTAGCATAAGCCCGTCAAAAATCAACCAGAACCGCATCACGATAATACATGTTGGCGATGATAACTGTTTAGCCTGACGCAATTTTTGCTTTTCGAAGTAGCGCAATTTTACCGCGGAAATTGGGCTAATCCCAAGCTATCCTGTACTTTTGCCCGCCTTGAACTACAAAATCATTAACTAAAACATTGAATGTCATGGAAGAATACGTAGATAAATCAACCGACATGATACTGGAGATTGGCCCGCGCGTTCTGCTTGCCATTGTTGTTCTGGTGCTGGGTCTTTGGATTATCAAAGCAATATCCAACGCACTGGTGCGCCTAATGCAAAAACGAAATGTAGATCCGAGCCTGGTGCCGTTCCTTCGCAGCCTGGTGAGTATACTCCTGAAAGTAACCTTGGTTATTTCGGTAGTGAGCATGCTCGGGGTAGAAACCACTTCGTTTATCGCCATACTGGGAGCCGCGGGTCTTGCCGTTGGTCTGGCCCTTTCGGGTACGCTTCAGAATTTTGCCGGTGGTGTGATGATTTTGATTTTTAAGCCCTTTAAGGTGGGTGATTTCATCGATGCACAAGGCCATGCCGGTACGGTAAAGGAGATTCAGATTTTCAACACCATTATGAAATCTCCCGACAACAAGACCATTATCATTCCCAATGGCGGTCTGGCTACCGGAAGCATGGTGAACTTTTCTACCGAGCCCACACGCCGTGTAGACATGAGCTTTGGCATAGGCTACGGCGACGATATTGACAAGGCGAAATCCATCCTGATGCGATTGATGGAAGAAGACGAGCGCGTGCTGAAAGATCCAGCACCCACAGTGGCCGTTGCGGAGCTGGCAGATAGTTCTGTGAACTTTAACGTACGCCCGTGGGTAAAATCTGCCGACTACTGGGGTGTGTATCTCGACATGCACGAGAAAGTGAAGAAAACCTTTGATGCGGAAGGAGTTTCGATTCCTTTCCCGCAAATGGATGTTCATGTCAACAACCAATAAGTTGTATCAGATAACTAACCTAAAATACATTCCGATGAGAAAAATGATGTGTACCCTGGGGCTGCTGCTAATTGCAGGGTCTGCCTTCACCAATGCCGAAACTGAGGACAAGAAAGACCCGGGCTATCTCGGTACCTATTCCCTCTTTCTGGAAAACAACCGCAACAACATGTTTCGCCTGTTTCAGGACAGTGATACCAAAGATACCACGTGGGTATTTGGTGGTGTGATTGGCCTTAACTTCAACCAGGCAGCCTTTATTAACTGGGCAGCGGGAGGGGAGAATTCCATCGCTTACACCGCGCTCGGTAGCGCTATGGCCAAGTATGAAAAAGGAAACACCCAATGGGTTACCAGTCTTGATCTTGCTTATGGCCAAACCCGGCTAGGTGCGGGGCCTATGCGTAAAACTGACGATCGCATTGAGCTGAATTCGAAGTATGGACACAAAATCAATGATAAATTGTTCTGGAGCGGTTTGATGAACTTCAGAACGCAGTTCGACCAGGGTTTTAACCTGCCCAATGACTCGGTTTCAATCTCTGAGTTTATGTCACCCGGTTACCTGACGCTTGCACTGGGTATCGATTACCAGCCCACCAAGAATCTCACGTTCATGATTTCGCCGGCTACTTCTAAGATGACCTTCGTGATGAACCAGCGATTTGCCGATGCAGGTCAGTTTGGAGTTACGGCTGCCGAGTTTGATGAATTTGGCGTGAAAATCCGCGACGGCGAAAATTTCCGATTTGAACTGGGAGCATCGCTGACTGCTGCTTACGCTGCCAAATTTGCTAACGATAATATAGCTTTTTCTACCAGGCTTTTACTGTTTACCAACTACCTCGATCGCCCGCAAAATGTGGATGTAAACTGGGAAACGTTGTTGAGCTTCAGGGTGAATAAATTCCTGAACGTAAACCTGGCCACCTTGCTCATGTATGATCATGATATTACCATCCGCGAAGTGGTGGATGCAGATGATCCGAGCCAGGATAAATTTGGCCCCCGTACCCAATTTCGCGAAGTATTGAGCGTAGGATTGACCTACACCATTAAGTAAAGAAACTCTGTTTTTCCTTTTCAAAGCCCCTTCGGAAAGCCCGGAGGGGTTTTTCTTTTTTCGCGCCATACAAGATGAGGTTCACAGCATTCATGATAAAATCGTGAAGGCACGCAATTTCACCCAATTGGGTGAGCCGTGCCCGATGATGCCGAAATAGATTTGCCAATTGGAAGGTTCACCATTCAGCACCTATGAAAACAATTGCTTTACTGCTTCTATCTATTTCATTCGCGCTAGCTACTGCCGGCGCTTTTGCCCAAAACATTGGCATCAACGAAACCGGGGCCAATCCCCATGGTTCTGCTATTCTCGATGTTAGTTCGACCAGCAAAGGCATACTGGTTCCGCGAATGACCACCGCTCAGCGGATCGCCATAACCGGACCCGCAAACGGGTTGTTGGTTTATGACGGGAACACTTCATCCTTCTGGTTCTACGACGCAAGCGATTGGGTAGAACTGGTTTCAGGAACTGTGGATGGGAACACGCTCGATGAGGCTTACAACCAGGGTGGTGCGGGGGCGGGCAGGATTATTACAGCCAACTCAGGTTCGGTATCCGTGCAGGGAACAGATGGGTTTGAGGTCACCGGAACGTACAACTCAGGCGCCAACATCGGGGCTCCCGGTGCCGGCACGCGGATGATGTTTAACCCCCGCAAAGCTGCTTTCAGAGCCGGCAGGGCGTCGGGTAATGAATGGAACCAGGTCAACGTGGGCGATTATTCAACCGCCACGGGATTTGGCAATACGGCCAGTGGCGAAAGCTCTTTTGCCGCAGGAGTCTTTAACAATGTTTCAGGAGACTTTGCGGTAGGAATAGGAAACAGCAATCTCGTTTCAGGAGAGGGGGCTGTTGCCTTCGGGGAGTCAAACTTGTCCATAAACGACGGCTCGTTTGCCTCAGGACGCACATCTTCTGCTGTTGGAGAGGCGTCAATAGCATTGGGTGAGGCCTGCAGTGCAGTGGGAAATTTTTCAGTTGCCATGGGAAACCAGAGCTTTTCCAACGGAGAAAATTCGGTGGCACTTGGAAATGTCGCGCAGGCCAATGGCCAGAATTCTATGGCATTTGGGTTTAGTTCGGCTGCCAATGGATTTACTTCTACAAGCTTTGGATTGAACACCTTGGCCGACGCCCATATGTCATTTGCACTGGGTAGATTCAATGAGGGCGGTGGCAATCCTGGCTCATGGGTTCCGGCAGACCCGCTTTTCGAGATTGGCAATGGTTCAAACAACGCCAACCGCAGTAACGCAGTAACGGTGCTGAAGAACGGAAATACCGGTCTTGGAACTTCTACACCTACAGCAACCTTGCATGTGGCGGGATCGCTGCGTATTGTAAACGGATTGCAGGCAGCGGGCAGGATTCTCGTTTCCGACGCGAACGGCAATGCAACATGGGTTGATGCTCCGACGTCAGGAGGCACACTGGATGATGCCTACGATTTTGGCGGCGCCGGAAACGGAAGAGTAATTACCGCTGATGCAGGAGCGGTTTCCATACAAGGCACGGATGGGGTTGAAGTTACGGGCGTGTTTGGCTCGGGCGCCTCCATTGGAACTCCCGGTGCCGGAACACGAATGTTCTTTAACCCGCGAAAAGCTGCATTCAGAGCGGGCCGGGCTTCGGGTACTGAGTGGAACCAGGTCAATGTGGGCAACTACTCAACTGCCATGGGATATGGTAACACAGCCAGTGGTGTAAGCTCATTTGCTGCGGGAGAAGCAAATAATGTATCAGGAGACTATGCCGTTGGTCTGGGTGCAGAAAACGTTGTTTCAGGAGAGGGGGCAATTGCGATCGGTGAATCGAATGTTGCCAGCAACACGGGGTCTTTTGCATCCGGACAAAACTCATCGGCAACTGGTGTAGGCTCCATCGCATTGGGAGAGAATTGTATTTCATCCGGTGATTACGCCATAGCTATGGGAAACCAAAGCGTGGCCAACGGAAACAGTTCTGTGGCTATAGGTAAAACAGCACTGGCCAATGGTCAGAATTCCACGGCATTTGGAAATGCTACGACAGCCAATGGTTTCAGCTCATCGGCTTTCGGGAACGCTGTTGCCGATGCGCAGTATGCATTCGCACTTGGTCGCTTTAACGAGGGCGGTGGAAGTCCAAATTCGTGGGTTCCAACCGACCCCTTGTTCGAAATTGGCAATGGGGTAAGTGCGAGCAACACAAACAACGCTGTAACTGTGCTCAAAAATGGAAATACGGGAATAGGGACATCTACACCTACTTCCACCTTGCATGTTGAAGGTTCTGTGCGCTTTGAAAATGGCTCTGAGGCTGCCGGCAGAATTCTCGTTTCCGACGCAAACGGCAATGCCACCTGGGTTGATGCTCCACCTGCCGGAGGCACGCTGGACGATGCCTACGATTTTGGCGGCGCCGGAAACGGAAGGGTCATTACCGCTGATGCAGGAGTGGTTTCCATACAAGGCGCCGACGGGGTTGAAGTTACAGGTACGTTTGGCTCTGGTGCTGCCATTGGTGCTCCTGGTGCCGGTACGCGCATGTTTTTTAACCCGCGCAAAGGAGCTTTTAGAGCAGGTAGGGTTACTGCCGCGCAATGGGATGATGCCAACGTAGGAAATTACTCATCGGCATTTGGATACATGAACACAGCCTCGGGTTTGTATGCCGTGGCTTTTGGCTTTAATGCCATGGCCTCTGCGAATGGTTCTACCGCGTGGGGAAATGCCACCGAAGCAGCGGCAGTATATGCCACCGCATGGGGTCAGGGAACGGAGGCTTCAGGCATACGGGCCACTGCGCTGGGCTGGAACACTGCTTCCACAGGTCAGCAATCTATGACATGGGGGCAGAATAACCATTCCGGTGCTACCAATAGCACGGCATGGGGTTCCGGAACAAATGCTTCAGGGGTTCATTCTACAAGTTGGGGACAAACCACAACAGCCAGCGGACTAAGGTCAACAGTGTGGGGCTGGGATAACACGGCTTCCGGGGCCCAATCTACTGCGTTTGGTGTGCAGAACACGGCTGCATCGTTCGTAGAGACTGTGCTCGGAAGGTTCAGTACTAACTATACTCCAGTATCAGCAACAGGATGGAACAACAACGACCGGCTTTTTGTAATTGGTAACGGAACAAGCAATGCCAACCGCAGCAACGCCCTCACTGTAATGAAGAATGGAAATGTAGGTATTGGAACCGACACACCGGAAGCCACAGTTCATATAGACGGTACTTTGCGCTATCAGGACGGGCAGGAAGTGGCAGGTAGAACATTGGTTGCCGACGATGATGGAAACGCCTCGTGGGAAATCAGTCAGGGTTTCAGTGTGAATTTTTCGGCGAATACCACCTTGAACGCCGGCAACATCATGGTTTTCAATTATGAAAACCACAACAGAGGAAACAACTACAACCTTGCAACAGGAGTATTCACAGCGCCTTATGATGGTCTCTATCAATTCTCGTACATAGAGTACACCGGAGCCGGTGCCGGAACTGCTGCGGGTTTTCAAGTGTTTAAAAACGGACTGGTAAGAAGACATTACCCAACTGTAAAGGCCGTTGCTTCGGCTGATTTTGCAATGCACATTTCATGGACAATGGTGCTGGAAGCGGGAGACACAGTTGATCTTCGTCTTTTGGGCGCATCTCGCACGGTAGCCGGATCAACCATTTCAAACATCCGGAAAACCTCTTGGGAGGGAAACTTCATTAAGTAAGCTGGCTTGTCATTCCATTCAGGTTAAAGATGAAGAGTGAATTCAGCTGATGACTCTCATTTCAACCCATTTTTCTGCTGTATTTTCGGTGAGTTTCTCTGTCGTTTTTATTTCTCCACAATACCCTGTGAAAAATCAGAAATAAAAATGCTTTGGGCGTTGGATTGTATTAAAAATCTTATACCTTTGCAGCCCCAAAAAAATCAAGGATTGGGAAAATTAGATTCGAACACCAAGTAAAATAAGGGATTAGAATGCCTACAATACAGCAGTTAGTAAGAAAGGGCCGAAAGGTGATCGGTAAGAAGAGTAAGTCTGCCGCGCTCAATTCATGCCCGCAGCGCCGTGGAGTTTGTGTGCGCGTGTACACTACCACTCCCAAGAAGCCGAATTCAGCCATGCGAAAAGTAGCGCGTGTGCGCCTCACCAACGGAAACGAGGTGAACGCTTACATCGGTGGTGAGGGGCACAACCTGCAGGAACACAGTATCGTGCTGGTTCGTGGCGGTCGTGTAAAAGACCTTCCGGGTGTTCGATACCATATCATACGTGGTGCCCTTGATACGGCCGGAGTGGATGGCCGTAACCAACGACGATCTAAATACGGAACCAAGCGTCCGAAGAAATAATTGATACATCCGTAAAGCGATGAGAAGAAGAAGAGCTAAAGCACATGTGGTACTGCCCGATCCAAAATTCAACGACCGGATGGTGACCAAGTTTGTAAACAATCTGATGCTGGATGGCAAAAAGAACGTTGCCTACCAGGTGTTCTATGAAGCCATGGACCGGGTTGAAGAAAAAACCCAGGAAAGCAGCCTGGAGGTATGGCGCAAAGCCATCGAGAATATTACACCCCAGGTGGAGGTTCGAAGCCGTCGTGTAGGAGGTGCTACCTTTCAGATTCCTACGCCTGTTCGCGACAGCCGTAAACTGTCTATGGCTATGAAGTGGCTTATTCTGTTCTCTCGCAAACGAAATGAGAAATCCATGGGCGAGCGTCTGGCCAACGAGATTATGGCAGCGGCCCGGCAGGAAGGTGCAGCCTACAAAAAGAAAGAAGATACGCACCGCATGGCTGAGGCAAACAAAGCCTTCTCACACTTCAGATTCTAATTCATCACCGATAGTATAAGCAAAAATGGCAAAGAGAGATCTTAAATTCACACGCAACATTGGTATCGCCGCGCATATCGACGCCGGCAAAACAACTACCACTGAGCGTATCCTTTACTACGGTGGTGTAAGCCACAAGATTGGTGAAGTGCATGATGGTGCAGCTACCATGGACTGGATGGAGCAGGAGCAGGAGCGAGGTATTACCATTACCTCGGCTGCAACTACCCTCAACTGGAACTATCGTGGCGATACATACCACGTAAACATTATTGATACCCCCGGTCACGTTGACTTTACCGTAGAGGTAAACCGCTCACTTCGGGTACTGGATGGCCTTGTGTTTCTTTTCAGCGCCGTTGACGGTGTTGAACCGCAGTCAGAAACCAACTGGCGCCTGGCCAATAACTACAACGTGCCCCGAATCGGTTTCGTGAATAAAATGGACCGTCAGGGTGCAGACTTCCTGAATGTTTGTGCACAGGTGAAGGAAATGCTTGGCAGTCACGCACTGCCCTTGCAGCTTCCTATCGGCTCAGAGGATGATTTTAAAGGTGTGGTTGATTTGATCAACTTCCGCGGAATTATCTGGAATGAGCACGACATGGGTATGACTTTCGAAGAGGTGGATATACCTGCCGACATGGTGGATGAAGCCACCGAATTCCGTGAGAAACTCCTCGAGGCTGTTGCCGAATTCGACGAGTCATTGATGGAAAAGTACTTTGAAGATTCAAACTCCATTACCGAGCGCGAAATCCTCACTGCCCTCCGCGAGGCCACCATCGCCGGAAAAGTAGTTCCCATGATGTGCGGAACAGCCTTCAAAAACAAAGGCGTGCAAACCATGCTCGATATGGTGATGGAAATTCTTCCTTCACCATTGGATGTGGAAGCCATCATCGGAACCAACCCCAAAACTGAGCAAGAAGTGAGCCGCAAGCCTTCACCCGACGAGCCCTTTGCTGGTCTTGCTTTTAAAATTGCTACTGACCCCTTTGTTGGACGTCTTTGCTTTACCCGCGCTTACTCAGGTATTCTCGAATCGGGTTCGTACGTGCTCAACACACGCACAGGAAACAAAGAGCGTATTTCACGTATCTTCCAGATGCATGCCAACAAGCAAAACCAGATTGAGCGTTTGCACTGTGGTGACATCGGAGCACTGGTTGGATTTAAAGATATTAAAACGGGAGATACCCTTTGCGACGAAAAAGCGCCTATCGTACTCGAGTCTATGGATTTCCCCGATCCGGTAATCGGAATCGCCATTGAGCCTAAAACACAGGCCGATGTGGATAAACTCGGTGTGGCTCTTTCAAAGCTCAGCGAAGAGGATCCAACCCTCACCATCCACACCGATGAGGATTCAGGTCAGACTGTACTCAGCGGTATGGGTGAGCTTCACCTCGACATTATCATCGACCGTTTGCGTCGTGAGTTTAAGGTAGAGGTAAACCAGGGAGCTCCTCAGGTTGCTTACAAAGAAACCATCACAGGAACCGTTGACCACCGCGAGGTGTACAAAAAACAAACAGGTGGTCGTGGTAAATTTGCGGACATCATCGTTACCATCGAGCCTGCTTCTGACCCCGAAAAAGAAGGTTTGGAGTTCGTGAACGAAGTAAAAGGTGGTAATATCCCCAAAGAATTTATCCCTTCTGTTGAGAAAGGATTTAAAGAAGCCATGAAAAACGGTGTGTTGGCCGGTTACCCCGTCGACAGCCTACGTGTGGTTCTTAAAGACGGCTCATTCCACGCTGTTGACTCGGATCAGTTGTCATTTGAGCTTTGTGCTAAACTGGCTTACCGGACGGCAATGCCGAAAGCGCGCCCCGTGTTGCTCGAGCCCATCATGAAACTTGAAGTGCTCACCCCCGAAGAAAACATGGGTGACATTGTTGGTGACCTGAACCGTCGTCGTGGTCAGGTTGAAGGTATGGGAGACCGTGCCGGAGCCAAAGTATTGAAAGCTAAGGTGCCCTTGTCAGAAATGTTCGGATACGTAACAGCCCTCCGAACCATGTCTTCAGGTCGTGCAACTTCTACCATGGAGTTCTCTCACTTTGCTGAATGTCCCTCGAACATCGCAGAGACCGTGATCGCAAAATCAAAAGGAAAAGTAACCGCTTAATCATACCATACCAGGATGAGCCAGAAGATCAGAATAAAATTGAAGTCGTACGACCACAACCTGGTGGATAAGTCGGCTGAGAAGATCGTAAAAACGGTGAAAACCACCGGTGCCGTAGTAAGTGGCCCCATTCCACTGCCCACGCACAAGCGTATCTACACCGTGTTGCGTTCACCTCACGTTAACAAGAAATCACGCGAGCAATTCCAGCTCTGCTCCTACAAGCGAATGCTTGATATCTACAGCTCTTCATCAAAGACTGTTGATGCGCTGATGCGTTTGGAGCTTCCAAGCGGAGTTGAAGTAGAAATTAAAGTTTGATCACTTAAACAATAGCTGAGAGATGCCCGGTTTAATTGGAAAGAAAATAGGAATGACCAGTATTTACAGTGCGGAGGGGAAAGCCCTTCCCTGTACGGTCATCGAAACAGGCCCCTGTGTGGTAACGCAGGTTAAAACCCTTGAAAAAGACGGGTACGAGTCTGTACAGCTTGGATTTGGCGACCGCAAGGAGAAAAACACTCCCGCTGCATTGATGGGCCATTTCAAAAAAGCTAAAACCACCCCCAAAGCCAAGGTGGTAGAGTTCTACGACTTCAAGAATGAATTCGGCATTGGCGATTCACTGGCGGTTGGCGACGTGTTTGCCGAAGGTGAGTTTGTGAGTGTCGTGGGTACCTCAAAAGGTAAAGGATTTCAGGGGGTTGTGAAACGACACGGCTTTGCCGGAGTAGGACAGGCCACCCACGGCCAGCACAACCGACTTCGTGCACCGGGTTCAATTGGAGCAGCCTCTTTTCCGGCTCGCGTTTTCAAGGGAATCCGCATGGCGGGTCAAACCGGCGACAAGCAGGTAACCATCGAAAACCTGCAAATTCTTAAAGTGGATGCCGAAAAGAACCTCCTGATTGTAAAGGGAGCAGTTCCCGGAGCTAAAGGATCATACGTAATCGTAAGAAAATGGAATTAAAAGTTCTGAACATAGAGGGTAAGGAAACCAGCAAGAAAGTTAAGCTGGATGATGCCGTGTTCGGTGTAGAACCCAACGATCACGCTATTTACCTGGATGTGAAACAGTATCTTGCCAACCAGCGCCAGGGTACACACGCAACCAAAGGTCGTAGCGACGTGAAAGGAAGCACCCGTAAACTGCGCAAGCAGAAAGGAACCGGAGGCGCCCGTGTAGGAGATATTAAGAACCCGCTCTTCCGTGGAGGAGGTCGCATTTTTGGTCCGCAACCGCGAGACTACAGCTTCAAGCTGAATAAAAAGTCTAAAGCAGTTGCCCGTAAGTCGGCGCTCTCCTACAAGGCAAAAGATCAAAACCTGTTGGTGGTTGAGGATTTCAAAATGGAATCACCCAAAACCAAGCAGTTTGCCGGTATTCTCGGAAACCTCAAGGTAAGTACTGACAGCACGCTGTGGGTACTTGCAGAAAACGACAAGAATGTAGTGCTTTCGGCCCGCAATATTCCACAAATCAAAGTGGTAATGGCCAAGGATCTGAATACGTACGACATTCTCAAGTACAAGAAAATGATAGTTAGCGAGCGTTCGCTGGCTGAGATTCAACAAACGCTTAACAAGTAACAGCGATGAGCAGGATATTGATCAAGCCGATTATCACCGAGAAAATGACAGACGTTAGCGAACGACTGAATCGTTACGGTTTCGTGGTGGATCGACGCGCCAACAAAATCCAGATCGGAAAGGCCGTGGAAGATGCATACGGTGTAGTGGTTGACAAAGTGTGGACCATCAACTACGCCGGCAAAAACAAATCTAAATTCACCAAAACAGGAATGGTTAAAGGGCGTACCAACGCCTACAAAAAAGCCATCGTAACCCTGTCGGAAGGCGAGATTGATATCTACGGCAACATCTAAAGATAAGACTCAAAGTCATGGCAGTAAAGAAATTTAAACCCACTACCCCCGGACAACGCCACAAGGTGAATAGCACCTTTGAGGAGGTTACCACCGACAAGCCGCTGAAGAAGTTGCTGAAGGGTACCAACAAATCCGGTGGACGTAACAATACAGGTAAAATGACCATGCGCTACATCGGTGGTGGTCACAAGCGTCGGTATCGTGAAATTGACTTTAAGCGCGACAAAGACGGGATTCCCGCACGCGTTGAAAGCGTTGAGTACGATCCCAACCGCTCGGCGCGTATTGCTCTTTTGGTTTACGCCGACGGAGAGAAGCGTTACATCATCTCTCCCGAAGGCCTGAAGGTAGGTCAAACCCTTGAGTCGGGAAAAGATGTTGCGCCCGAGCCCGGAAATACACTTTATTTGAGTGATATTCCATTGGGTACTGTGGTGCACAACGTAGAACTTTCTCCCGGTCGCGGTGGTGCTTTGGCCCGCAGCGCCGGATCATACGCCCAGCTGAACGCCCGCGATGGAAAGTACGCACTGCTGAAGATGCCTTCGGGCGAGATTCGCATGGTACTCCAAACCTGTAAGGCAACGGTGGGTACTGTATCCAACTCGGAGAGCTTCCTCACCGTGTCGGGTAAAGCAGGCCGCAGCCGCTGGCTGGGTCGCCGCCCACGCGTACGCGGAGTAGTGATGAACCCGGTTGATCACCCCATGGGTGGTGGTGAAGGCCGCTCTTCAGGAGGACACCCGCGTTCACGCAAAGGCTTGATGGCTAAAGGTAAAAAGACCCGCGCCCCCAAGAAAGTTACCAGCAAGTTTATCATTGAGAAAAGGAAGAAATAATTAGATCATGAGCAGATCCCTTAAAAAACCGCCGTTCGTGCATTACAAATTGATGCGCAGGGTAGAAGAAGCACAAAGCTCAGGCAAGAAAGGTGTAATCAAAACCTGGTCTCGAGCCAGCACCATTACCCCCGACTTTGTGGGCCTCACCGTAGCTGTTTACAACGGCCGTCAGTTTATCCCGGTGTTTGTTACCGAAAACATGGTAGGTCACAAGCTTGGTGAGTTCTCTCCCACGCGTCAGTTCCGGGGTCACTCAGGTAAAAAGAATAAGTAATCCAGAATAACCAATTAGCGCAATGGGTTCTCGAAAACAAAATATGGCAAATGCCATCAAGGAAGAAAAGAAGCAAATCAGTTACGCCAAGCTGCGCAACTGTCCGACTTCACCGCGCAAAATGCGCCTGATAGCCGACGTGATTCGCGGAGAGCAAGTGATGCCGGCACTCAATACGCTGCGCCACATGCCTCAGGATGCTGCTCGTCGCATGGAGAAACTCCTGCTGTCGGCAGTAGCCAACTGGGAGTCAAAAAACGAAGGCCAGCGTGTAGATGATGCCAACCTTGTGGTGAAAGAAGTTTTTGTTGACAGCGCCCGCATGCTGAAGCGTCTTCGTCCGGCACCACAAGGCCGCGGACACCGCATTCGCAAGCGCTCCAATCATGTAACCATTGTGGTTGACAATACCAATTAAGACTCAAAGAACGATCAAAGCAATATGGGACAAAAGACTAACCCAATCGGAAACAGACTCGGATACATCAAAGGATGGGATTCGAATTGGTACGGAGGCCGCAACTACACGGATAAACTTGTAGAGGATGACAAAATCCGCAAGTACCTCAATGCGCGTCTGCACAAAGCCAGCGTGTCGCAAATTATCATTGAGCGCACACTGAAGCTGGTTACCGTTACCATCAATACTGCCCGCCCCGGTGTAATCATCGGTAAAGGTGGAAGCGAGGTTGACAAATTAAAGGAAGAGTTGAAAAAACTCACCGGCAAGGAAGTGCAGATCAATATTTTTGAGATTAAGCGGCCCGAGTTGGATGCCCGTTTGGTAGCCGACAGCATTGCCCGTCAGATAGAAGGCCGTATCTCTTACCGCCGTGCCATTAAAATGGCCATTGCTTCAACCATGCGAATGGGAGCTGAAGGAATCAAAGTTGGTATTGCCGGTCGTTTGAATGGTGCTGAAATGGCGCGTCAGGAAAGTTTTAAAGAAGGACGTACTCCTTTGCACACTTTCCGCGCAGACATTGACTACGCGCTTTCTGAGGCACACACCAAAATGGGTCGTATCGGAGTAAAGGTTTGGATTTGTAAGGGTGAAGTGTACGGAAAACGCGACCTATCACCCAACATTGGCCAGGCCAAAGGAAAAGGTGGACCCGCTAAACCTGCCGGAGGACCACGCAAAAGAAGATAAGAACGCATACTGAGCAAGTAAAAAGATAAGCGATGTTACAACCGAAAAGAACGAAGTACCGCAAGATGATGAAAGGCCGCATCAAGGGTAATGCTACCCGCGGTGCACAATTGGCCTTCGGAAGTTTCGGACTCAAAACCCTCGATGAGGGCTTCATTACCTCACGGCAGATTGAGGCTGCACGTATCGCGGTAACACGATACATGAAGCGTGAAGGAAAAGTGTGGATCCGCATTTTTCCAGATAAGCCTATCACAGCCAAACCCGCCGAAGTACGTATGGGTAAGGGAAAAGGGGCTCCCAGCCACTGGGTAGCGGTTGTACGTCCGGGCAGAATTATGTTCGAAGCGGAAGGAGTTCCTATGGATATCGCCAAAGAAGCCATGCGCCTCGCAGCTCAGAAACTTCCCGTGCGAACCAAATTTGTAGTACGAACTGATTACGCAGAATAAACGCATCCGAATCATGAAAACAGCAGAGATTGTAGAACTGACATTGGATGAGCTGAAAGACAAGCTCATGGTAGAGTCGGAAGCATTTGAGAAATTGCGCATGTCGCACACGGTTTCGAGCCTGGAGAACCCCCTGCAAATCCGCAACAAACGTCGCGTATTGGCACGCCTCCGGACCGAACTTCGTAAAAGAGAATTGCAAGCTAACAAGTAACACAATGAGCGAAAGAAATTTAAGAAAAGAGCGCATCGGCATTGTTGTCAGCAACAAGATGGACAAGTCTATCCTGGTATCTGTTGAGAGCAAAGTGAAGCACCCGGCTTACGGAAAATTCATCAAGAAGTCGCGTAAGTTCATGGCCCACGACGAAAAGCAGGAGTCGGGAATTGGCGACCGTGTGCGCATCATGGAAACCCGCCCGCTGAGCAAGTCAAAGTGCTGGCGATTGGTTGAAATTATCGAAAAAGCGAAGTAACAACAGGCTAATAAGAATCAGCGATGATACAACAGGAAAGCAGATTAAAAGTGGCAGACAACAGCGGAGCAAAAGAAGTGCTCTGCATCCGGGTCCTGGGTGGAACCGGTCGTCGCTACGCTTCCATTGGTGATACCATTGTGGTATCGGTAAAAGATGCGATGCCCAACAGCAACGTGAAAAAAGGAAGCGTGTCGAAAGCCGTTGTGGTACGCACCAAAAAAGAAGTTCGCCGTCCGGACGGATCTTATATCCGCTTTGACGAAAACGCAGCCGTGCTGTTGAATAACGCCGGCGAAATGCGCGGAACGCGAATCTTTGGCCCGGTAGCGCGTGAGCTTCGCGACAAGCAGTTTATGAAGATTGTATCACTGGCACCCGAGGTGATCTAAATACCGCATCAAGATGACAAAGAAATTGCATATCAAAAAGGGCGACCAGGTGAAGGTGATGGCCGGAAACGCAAAGGGTGAAACCGGACGCGTTGTATCCGTAGATCGCAAAACCAACCGCGCGCTCGTTGAAGGCCTCAATATGGTTAAGCGCCATGTGAAGCCCACCGCTTCCAGCCCGCAGGGTGGTATCATTGAAAAGGAAGCCGGTATCCACGTGTCGAACCTTATGCTCGTTGACCCCGCTACCAAAGAGGTTAGTCGAATCGGGCGAAAGCAGGACGACAACGGAAAATTAGTTAGGTATTACAAAAAATCAGGGGAGGTTGTAAAGTAATGTACACGCCAAGATTAAAAACCAAGTACCGCGAAGAAGTAGTTCCTGCTTTGATGAAGCATTTTAACTACTCAAGCGTGATGCAAGTTCCGGTAATCCAGAAAATCTGCATCAATCAAGGTCTCGGAGATGCCGTAGCCGATAAACGAATTGTTGAACACGCCATCGAGGAAATGTCTTCCATTGCCGGCCAGCGCGCAGTTGCGTCCTACTCGCGAAAAGACATCTCGAACTTCAAACTCCGTAAAGGTATGCCCATCGGAGCGCGTGTAACCCTTCGCGGTGATCGTATGTACGAATTCCTCGACCGACTTCTGTCAGTATCTCTGCCACGTACGCGCGACTTCCGCGGGGTGAAAGCAACCGGTTTCGACGGTCGCGGAAACTTCACCATGGGCGTGAAAGAGCAAATCATCTTTCCGGAGATTGATATCGACAAAGTGAAAAACATCAACGGTATGGACATCACCTTTGTGACTACCGCCCAAACCGATGAAGAAGCAAAAGCATTGTTAAACGAATTCGGATTTCCGTTCGCGAAAAAATAATTGAAGCATGGCAAAAGAATCAATGAAAGCCCGGGAGCGTAAACGCCAGAGAATGGTGGAAAAATACGCCGAAAAACGCGCAGCCCTTAAAGCTGCCGGCGACTGGGAAGGTCTCCAGAAGCTCCCCAAGAACTCATCCAAAGTGCGTCTGCACAACCGCTGTCAGCTCACAGGCCGTCCGCGCGGTTACATGCGCCAGTTTGGAATTTCACGGGTTACTTTCCGCGAAATGGCAGTTTTTGGCCTTATTCCCGGAGTTACAAAAGCCAGTTGGTAAACGAAGTAAAAAGAAACGATCATGTATAGCGATCCAATATCCGACTACCTGACACGCATCCGCAACGCGGTGAGCGCACGTCACAAAGTGGTTGAAATTCCCGCTTCAAACCTCAAAAAGGAGATTACCAAGATCCTTAAGGAGAAAGGTTATATCCTCAACTACAAGTTTGAAGAGGACGGAAAACAGGGCACCATCAAAATCGCCCTTAAGTACAACCCGCGAACCAAGATTCCCGCTATTCGCAAAATTGAGCGCGCCAGCCGCCCGGGATTGCGATACTACGTGGGAGCCGATAACATGCCGCGGGTACTGAACGGACTCGGAATTGCCATCCTGTCAACCTCCAGTGGAGTGATGACCGACAAGGAGGCCAAACAACAAAATGTGGGTGGAGAAGTTCTCTGCCGCGTTTACTAAACCAGAAGTTATGTCAAGAATAGGAAAGGCAATCATCAACCTGCCAGGCGGAGTAGAGCTTAAGGTTTCCGACGATAACGTGGTAACAGTGAAAGGCCCCAAAGGTGAGCTTTCGCAGCCTCTGGCCGATAACCTGTCTGTAAAGATTGAAGAAGGAGTGGTTACCGTAGAGCGCGCCAACGAAGAGAAATCTACCCGCTCACAGCACGGACTTACCCGCGCCCTGCTGAACAACATGGTAGAAGGTGTTTCAAATGGCTTCATCATCAAGCAGGAGCTGGTAGGGGTTGGATACCGTGCCAAAACCACCGGTCAGTTGCTGGAACTCAGCCTCGGATATTCACACCCTATCGTGTTCGAAATTCCGTCTGAAGTAAAGGTGGAGGCCGTAACCGAAAAAGGTAAAAACCCTGTTATCACACTCGAGTCGCACGATAAGCAACTGGTGGGTATGGTAGCCGCTAAAATCCGCTCATTCCGCAAGCCTGAACCATACAAAGGAAAAGGTATTCGCTACGTGGGCGAACAACTGAGAAGAAAAGCCGGAAAATCGGCCTCTAAATAACAAACATTGAGAAATGGCACTAAGTAAAGAACAGCGTCGTATGCGAATCAAGCGCCGGTCACTGGATAAGTCCCGTGGTACCATTGAGCGCCCCCGTCTTTGCGTATTTCGCAGCAACACCCAGTTTTACGCTCAACTGATTGATGACAGCACCGGAAAAACCCTTGCTTCATGCAACTCACTGGGATTGAAAGAAGCTCAAGGCATCGCCAAGATTGAGCAGGCAAAGCTTATTGGAAAGGCTATGGCCGAAAAAGTAATCGCTGCAGGTTTTACCAATGTGGTTTTTGATCGCAGCGGATACCTCTACCACGGTCGTGTGAAATATTTTGCCGAAGCTGCCCGCGAAGCTGGTCTCAAATTCTAACGAAAGGAAAGTCATGTCAACAGAAAACGTCAGAAGAGTAAAATCGAGTGACATCGAGCTGAAAGATAAGCTCGTGGCCATCAACCGTGTTACCAAGGTAACCAAAGGAGGTAGAACCTTCACCTTCTCTGCCATCGTGGTAGTAGGAAATGAAAATGGTGTGGTAGGTCACGGACTGGGAAAAGCCAACGAAGTAACCTCCGCCATTGCCAAAGGTATTGATGACGCCAAGAAAAACCTCATCAAAGTTCCTATTGTAAACGGAACAGTACCCCATGAGCAATACGGTAAGTACGGTGGTGCCTTGGTTTTCCTGAAGCCCGCCGCAAGTGGTACAGGAGTAATTGCTGGTGGTGCGATGCGTGCCGTGCTCGAAAGTGTAGGTGTACACGACGTACTTGCAAAATCTCAGGGATCGTCAAACCCGCACAACGTGGTAAAGGCTACCCTGGATGCACTCCAAAAAATGCGTGATGCCTACACCGTAGCAGCTCACCGCGGAGTTCCACTCGATAAAGTATTCAACGGTTAACAAAGAGCGTCATGGCCAAAGTGAAAATTGTTCAAGTAAAAAGCGCCATTAAGCGGCCCAAGGACCAAAAGGCAACCCTGGTAGCACTTGGCATCAAAAGAATGAACCGCCCTGTAGAGAAAGAAGCTACACCGCAGATTCTCGGGATGATTCACAAAGTAAAACACCTGCTTCAGGTTGAAGAGGTAAAGTAATAACATGCAACAAAAAGATATCATGGATCTGAGTAAACTTAAGCCAGCCGAAGGATCTGTTAAGAAGCGAAAGCGAGTTGGCAGGGGCGAAGGCTCCGGACACGGAGGCACATCAACACGCGGACACAAAGGAGCAAAATCACGCTCTGGCTACTCGCGCAAGAAAGGTTTTGAAGGAGGCCAAATGCCCCTGCAACGCCGCGTGCCCAAATTTGGTTTCAAAAACATCAATCGCAAGGAATTCCGCGGAGTAAACGTGGATACGCTTCAGGGGCTTGCAGATGAGCACAAGCTCACCGAAATTAACCTCGAAACGCTCATCGAGCGCGGCCTTGCTAATAAAAGCGACCGGGTGAAAATTCTCGGACGTGGTGAAATCAATACCAAACTGACCGTAAAAGCACACGCTTTTTCTGCTTCGGCCAAAGCGGCCATCGAAAAGCAGGGAGGTGAAGCGGTAATCCTGTAAACGGCATGAAGAACTTTATCGATACCATCAAGAACATCTGGAAAATCGAAGACCTTCGGTTCAGGATTCTCATTACCCTGGGTTTCCTGCTTATTTACCGAATCGGATCTTTTGTGGTGCTTCCCGGTGTTGACTCGGCGGCACTCGAAGTAGCCAATGCCGGTGGTGGAGGAGGTCTTGGCGACCTGCTCTCACTCTTTACCGGAGGAGCTTTCTCTCGTGCGTCTATCTTCGCGCTGGGAATTATGCCCTACATCTCTGCTTCGATTATCATGCAGTTGATGGGTGTGGCGGTTCCAGCCATCCAAAAGATGCAGAAAGAAGGTGAAAGCGGTCGAAAGAAAATCACACAGTACACCCGTTTGCTCACCATCCTGATTACCGTTTTCCAGGCACCCACCTATATCGTGGCTACCGTGCCTGCCGAAGCGCGTCTGGATGATACCGCTTTCTGGTGGACCATGACAACCATTATCCTTTCTACAGGTACACTCTTTGTAATGTGGCTGGGAGAAAAGATTACCGACAAAGGAATCGGAAACGGAATCTCAATGATTATCATGATTGGTATCATTGCCGGGTTGCCCACAGCCTTTGCACAGGAAGTAGTAGGGCGCCTCGGCCCAGGTGGTGGAGGCTTGGTAATTCTCCTCATTGAAATGGTGATTCTGCTCGTGGTAATCGGTGCAACAGTTGCGCTGGTGCAAGCCGTTCGACGTGTACCTATTCAATTTGCCCGCCGAACTGCCGGACCGGGAGGAGCACAGGTGCAAGGAGCACGTCAGTACCTTCCGCTCAAGGTGAACGCAGCAGGGGTAATGCCTATCATCTTTGCCCAGGCAATCATGTTCATTCCGCTTTATGTGGCTCAGGCCCTCGAGGCTGAGCCCGGAGCGTTCCTGAATTCGTTGGTGGATTTTAACGGACTCTGGTATAACGTGTTGTTCTTTGTGGTGATTATTGCATTTACCTACTTCTACACAGCCATTACAGTGAACCACAACGAAATGGCCGATAACCTGAAGCGTAACGGCGGCTTTATTCCCGGTGTAAAACCCGGTCGTGAAACTGCCGACTTTATTGATACAGTGCTTTCGCGCATTACCCTGCCGGGGTCCATTTTCCTGGGTCTGGTGGCTATCCTGCCTGCTTTTGCAGTTCAGTTTGGCGTAAAGCAGGGCTTTGCCATTTTCTTCGGAGGAACCTCTCTGCTGATCATGGTTGGGGTAATTCTTGATACACTGCAGCAAATTGAAAGCCACCTGTTGATGCGTCACTACGACGGATTGATGGAAACCGGCCGACTCAAGGGCAGAAGAGATTCTGTGTTTGGAATGACAGGATAAAACAAATCATGGCAAAACAAACATCCATAGAGCAGGACGGCGTAATTGTGGAGGCACTCTCCAACGCAATGTTCAAGGTAGAGCTGGAAAACGGTCATACCATCGTTGCGCACATCTCTGGTAAAATGCGAATGAACTACATCCGCATTCTCCCCGGTGATAAAGTGAAAGTGGAAATGTCGCCATACGACTTAACAAAAGGAAGAATAACATTCAGATACAAATAGGTTCCGGTTGGAACCCCAAAGAAGGAAGCGATGAAAATCAGAGCATCACTCAAAAAACGAAGCGCCGATTGCAAGATTGTACGGCGAAAGGGGAAGTTGTACATCATCAACAAGAAAAACCCCAAGTTAAAACAACGACAAGGATAATTAATACGCACTGAATTATGGCTCGTATAGCAGGGATTGACTTGCCCAAAAACAAGAGAGGAGAAGTAGCTCTCACCTACATTTTCGGAATCGGATCGACCACGGCCCGCAAAATTCTGACCGATGCCAATGTTGGTTTCGAAGTGAAGGTGAACGACTGGAACGATGAGCAGCTTACTGCCATCCGTTCGATCATCAACGATCAAATCAAGGTAGAGGGAGCGCTCCGTTCTGAAATCCAAACCAACATCAAGCGATTGATGGACATCGGATGCTACCGTGGTATTCGCCACCGTACCGGGCTGCCCCTGCGCGGACAGCGAACCAAGAACAACTCGCGTACCCGAAAAGGAAAGAGAAAAACCGTAGCCAACAAGAAGAAGGCTACTAAATAAGCTTTAAACATGGCAAAAGCAGCGTCAAAAAAGAAAAAGCAGGTAAAAGTGGATGCGGTTGGACAAGCCCACATCCAGGCTACCTTCAACAACATCATCATATCGCTTACCAACGCACAAGGTCAGGTGATTTCATGGTCTTCGGCCGGTAAACAAGGTTTCCGCGGTTCAAAAAAGAACACCCCCTACGCCGCCCAGGTGGCTGCTGAGGATTGCGCGAAAGAAGCCTATGAATACGGCCTGCGCAAGGTGAAGGTGTTTGTAAAAGGTCCCGGCTCAGGCCGCGAATCTGCTATCCGCTCCATTCACAACAGCGGTATCGAAGTAACCGAAATCGTGGACGTAACCCCGCTTCCTCACAATGGATGCCGTCCTCCCAAGAAACGAAGAGTATAATCATCCGCAAGAAAAAGCACAGTAATGGCAAGATACAGAGGCCCCAAATCAAAGATTGCACGTAAGTTCAAAGAGCCCATCTTTGGGCCCGACAAAGCGCTTGAGCGCAAGAACTACCCCCCCGGAATGCACGGACCGGACAAACGCCGCTCCAAGCAATCGGAATACGCCGTGCAGCTCGCCGAGAAGCAAAAGGCCAAATACACCTATGGAATCCTGGAGCGTCAGTTCCGCAACATCTTTGAGCGTGCCTCACGCAAAAAAGGTATCACCGGGGTATTGCTGCTCCAGTTCTGCGAGGCACGCCTGGATAACACCGTGTTCCGCATGGGGCTCGCTAACAGCCGTCGTCAGGCGCGTCAGCTCGTAACGCACCGTCACATCACCGTAAACGGAGAAGTGGTGAACGTACCTTCGTACGAGTTGCGTCCGGGCGATAGCATTGCTGTACGCGAGAAATCAAAATCGCTCGAAGTAATTTCATCAGCGCTCGCTTCAAGCAACAAGAAGCACGACTGGTTGTCGTTTGACCGCAACACCATGAGCGGCTCCTTCCTCAACCTTCCTGAGCGCGAGCAAATCCCTGAGAATATCAAGGAGCAGCTCATCGTGGAACTTTACTCGAAATAATCACTGAACAACAAACCGTCAATATAGACCGCCATGGCAATTTTAGAATTCCAGAAACCCGATAAAGTAGTGATGATCAGTTCTGACCACCAATCAGGTCAGTTTGAGTTCAGACCGCTTGAACCGGGATTCGGTATCACCATCGGTAACGCACTTCGCCGCATTTTGCTTTCTTCACTCGAGGGCTTTGCCATCACTTCCGTGAAGATTGAAGGTGTAGATCACGAATTCGCCACCATCAAAGGTGTGGTAGAGGATGTGACCAACATTGTGCTCAACCTTAAACAAGTGCGCTTTAAGCGTCAGATTGACGATACCGAAACCGAAAAGGTGAACGTTTCGATTACCGGAAAAGACGTGATTACAGCCGGCGATATCGGTGAATTTACTTCTGCTTTCCAGGTACTGAACCCCGACCACGTGATCTGCCACCTCGAGCCCAAAGTAAAACTCGAAATGGAACTCACCATCAGCAAAGGTCGCGGTTATGTTCCTGCCGAAGAGAATCGCGTATCTAATGCTCCGGTTGGAACCATCTTTACAGATGCCATCTTTACCCCTGTGAAAAACGTGAATTACCACGTGGAAAACTACCGTGTTGAGCAGAAAACCGACTACGAAAAACTCGTAATCGAGCTTACAAGCGACGGTTCAATCACCCCCAAAGATGCGCTTCAGGAAGCCGCAAAAGTGCTGATTCATCACTTTATGCTCTTCTCAGACGAGAAAATTACCCTCGACAATGAAGAAAAACTCGAAACCGAAGAGTTCGACGAATCATCGTTGCACATGCGTCAGTTACTCAAAACCAAACTGGTTGACATGGACCTCTCGGTGCGCGCGCTCAACTGCCTCAAGGCAGCCGACATCGAAACCCTTGGAGACCTGGTTAGCTTCAACAAGAACGACCTGCTCAAGTTCCGCAACTTCGGTAAGAAGTCGCTTACTGAGCTCGAGGACCTTATCGAAGCGAAAGGACTCTCTTTCGGAATGAACGTTTCGAAATACAAACTTGACAAAGACTAAAAACCCATTCAGCAAAGCTGAACATAGTACACCAAGAAGATGAGACACGGAAAGAAAATCAATCCGCTCGGACGTAAGAAAGGCCACCGCGAACTGATGTTGTCAAACATGGCTTGCTCGCTTATTGAGCACAAGCGCATCAACACCACGCTCGCAAAAGGTAAAGAATTGCGCAAATACGTTGAGCCGTTGATCACCAAATCAAAAGAAGACTCAACCCACTCACGCCGCGTGGTATTCAGCTACCTGCGCAGCAAGGAGGCGGTAACTGAGCTGTTTCGCGAAGTAGCTCCTAAAATTGCCGAGCGCCCCGGAGGGTACGTGCGTATCCTTAAAACCGGTCGCCGCCTCGGTGATGGTGCCGAGCTTTGCATGGTTGAACTGGTTGACTTCAACGAGCTGTTGCTGAACACCGAGAAGAAAACCAAATCGCGCAGAAGCCGTCGTGGTGGTAAAAAGCAAGGTGCTCCGGAAGCAACCCCTGCCGCCGAAGCTGAAGTAAAGCAGGAAGAGCCCAAGGGTGAAGCAGCCGCTGCAGAAGCTACTGAGGCAGCACCCGCTGAAACTTCAGCCGAAGCAGAAGACACAACGAAAAAGGCTACCGACGAGGATCCCGAAGCTTCTGCTCCTGATGCAGCCGCCGGTGAGACTCCCGCCAGCGAAGAGAAGAAAGAAGAAGGCGACGGCGAAACAAAAAAAGACGAAGCCTAAATTGACAACATTACTCACACCGAAAGGGATAATGCCAACCGCATTATCCCTTTTTTTTGACCAAATTTGTACCCATGGAAACTTTTGACACAACCCTGATGCTCGAAGATGGCACCGTCTTCAAAGGCAGGTCGGTAGGTGCTCGTGGAACCACTACCGGCGAGATCGCTTTTAACACCGGAATGACCGGATACCAGGAAATCTTTACAGACCCGTCCTACGTAGGGCAAATTCTCGTAATGGCTACCTCACACATCGGAAACTACGGAACCTTCAGCGAAGAGGTTGAATCCGAAGGTGTGAAGATATCCGGGCTGGTGGTGAAGAAGTTTTCTAAAACCTACAGTCGCCCCATCGGAGATGCTTCGCTTCAGGATTATCTGGAACGCGACGGCCTGGTGGGTATTGCCGACGTGGATACACGAGCCCTCGTTCGCCACATTCGCGATAAAGGGGCCATGAATGCCATTATCTCCTCTGAAATAGAAGATTTGGATGAACTCCGTAGGCGGCTCGCAGAAGTGCCGTCTATGCAAGGGCTTGAGCTTTCATCGCGTGTTACCACAGATAAGGCTTACACCGCAGGCGAAGGAAACAACGGTCCGAAGGTGGCTCTGCTGGATCTGGGCGTAAAAACAAATATTGTTCGTTGCCTTACCGAACGTGGTTGCGTGGTTCGCGTATTTCCCATGCACACAGGTCTCGATGAAATGGAAGCCTGGAAGCCTGAAGGATACATGCTCTCTAATGGTCCCGGCGACCCTGCAGCCATGCCCGGAGTGATTGAAACTGTAAAAGGTATCGCAGCCACCGGCCGACCGGTGTTTGGTATTTGTTTAGGACACCAGGTGCTGGCGCTGAGCCAGGGACTCAAAACCACCAAAATGTTTAACGGCCACCGTGGTATTAACCATCC
Organism: Cryomorphaceae bacterium; assembly: GCA_007695365.1. Taxonomy (NCBI): domain Bacteria; kingdom Pseudomonadati; phylum Bacteroidota; class Flavobacteriia; order Flavobacteriales; family Cryomorphaceae; species Cryomorphaceae bacterium. Next base: position 51,947 of record REDV01000095.1, read on the forward strand.
CGTGAAGAACCTGATTACCGGAAAATGCGAGGTAACATCGCAGAACCACGGCTTTGTGGTTGACTACGCCGGCGCTGAAGCACACCCCGAAGTGGAAATCACCCACGTGCATCTCAACGACGGCACCCTGGCTGGGCTGAGACTCAAGGGTCGCCCGGTGTTTTCGGTGCAATACCACCCAGAAGCCTCACCGGGTCCGCATGACTCACGCTACCTTTTTGATCAGTTTGTAGAGAATATGGCCGGTGTAAAGTCCGAAATGTTGACGATTTAAACCCAACACAATATGTCACTTATTGCGCAGATTCAAGCCCGCGAGATACTCGATTCACGCGGCAACCCCACCCTCGAAGTTGATGTAATCACCGAAAACGGAGTACTCGGCAGGGCAGCGGTGCCATCGGGTGCTTCAACTGGGGTGCACGAAGCGGTTGAACTCCGCGACGGAGATGCGGGTCGATACCTCGGAAAAGGGGTTACCAAGGCCATGCAGAATGTGATTAACGTGTTGAATAATGAGCTGCACGGAGCCCACGTGTTTGAGCAACAAATGATTGATCGCGCCATGATAGGCATCGATGGCAGTGACAACAAAAGCGTACTGGGCGCCAACGCTATTCTTGGCGTTTCGCTGGCAATAGCCAAAGCCGCAGCGCAGGAAGCAGGCATGCCCCTGTACCGCTACATCGGCGGCCCGTCGGCCAGTTACATGCCCGTGCCCATGATGAATATACTGAATGGTGGTGCACATGCCGACAACAAAATAGATATCCAGGAATTTATGGTGATGCCCATTGGTGCGGAGAGCTTCTCCGAAGGCCTGCGGATGGGCGTAGAGGTTTTTCACCACCTGAAAGAAGTGCTTAAAAAAGGTGGCCATTCAACCAACGTGGGCGATGAAGGCGGTTTTGCCCCCCAACTGGATAGCAACGAAGCCGCCCTTGAAGCCGTTTTGCAGGCCATTGAAAAGGCTGGTTACAAGCCCGGCGACGATATCGCCATTGCACTCGACGCTGCAGCATCGGAGTTTTACAACGCCGAAAAGAAACTCTACCGTTTTGAATCAACCGGTGATGAGCTGAGCCCATCAGATATGGTGAACTATTGGGATAACTGGGTGAAGAAATATCCCATTGTATCCATTGAAGACGGAATGCACGAAGACGACTGGAATGGCTGGAAACAACTTACTGAAACCCTGGACGACAAGGTGCAGCTTGTGGGTGACGATATCTTTGTAACCAACACCGAGCGTTTATCGCGTGGAATCAGCGATGGAGTGGCCAACTCCATTCTTGTGAAGGTAAACCAAATCGGAACACTTACTGAAACCATCGACGCAGTTCAACTCGCAACACGTCATGGTTATACATCGGTCATGAGTCACCGTTCGGGCGAAACCGAAGATACCACCATAGCCGATTTGGCTGTGGCGCTCCAAACCATGCAAATTAAAACAGGCTCTGCTTCGCGCAGCGACAGGGTGGCGAAATACAACCAACTTCTTCGCATCGAGGAGCAGCTTGGCAAGATGGCCTTTTACCCGGGCCGTGCCGCTTTGAGAATGTGAGAGTGAGACTCAGGGCTCGCATTATCTCAGAGCCTTCGGTTTCTCGGTGAAGATTCTTTGTCAGACTGGATGTTTTGGCCTTAAAGCTTTCCATAATGCCTGCGCCTAGTGAAAAATCATCGATGGAATTCATTTCAACACCCTCGCCTCTTCAGGAACTTACATCACCATTGTTTGAGCGCAAAGGGCTGTTTGTCTGGGTTAAGCGAGATGATCTCATCCACCCGGTCATTTCGGGCAATAAATGGCGAAAGCTGAAATATAATTTGCAGGAGGCCCGGCGTCGCGGTTGTACGCGTATCCTCACTTTTGGTGGAGCTTATAGCAACCACCTGCACGCCACGGCAGGAGCCTGCGCCATGTTGGGAATGTCGTCGATTGGAGTGGTGCGAGGCGAAGAAACACTGCCTCTCAACAGCACATTGCGCTTTGCAACAGAGCAGGGAATGCACCTGCAGTATGTGTCGCGCTCTGAATACCGCCTGCGAAATGAGGAAACTTTTCAGCGTGCTTTGCTGGATGATTATCCCGGTTCATACCTTGTGCCTGAGGGCGGGGCCAACGCGGCCGGAGTGCGCGGTTGCAAGGAGATTGTTGAGGAAGTGGCCATGCCTTTTGACAAAGTTGCGGTGGCTTGTGGAACCGGAACCACATTGGCGGGAATCGCAATGGCTTTGCAACCCGGTCAGCAGGCTATGGGCTTTTCGGCACTGAAGAACGGCGCTTTTCTGGATGATGAAGTAGCCGCACTTGTGGCTGCAGAAGGCCACAGTAGCGCTTCGCGCAATTGGACCATCCAAACGGAATACCATTTTGGAGGATACGCCCGCGTTACTCCTGATCTTATTGCCTTTATGCAGCATTTTTACAGGGAGCACGGTTTTAAGCTCGATCCCGTGTACACGGCCAAAATGTTTTTTGGTGTGTGGGATATGATCGATAGGGGCGCCTTTGCGCGTGGTACCACCTTGCTCCTTGTTCACACCGGTGGCCTGCAGGGATTGCAGGGAATGGAAGAGAGGTGGGGGTGGTGAGTGAGTGATGGTGAATCGTGAAATCTCATAGCAATCTTCCCATACAATTTTTCGGTTGAAGTCTCATATTTCAATGGGTTCGCATTTTTTGGCCCAATTCACCATCCCGAAGGGATTGAACCTACATAGCATTGCATGTAGTGGGATAAATTCGACCCCGACGGGGTCGTACCTTTTTGTGGTTTGATTGTCTTTATACATTCGACCCTTTCAGGGTCTTATTCTATCCATTCGAAAAGGTATTCATCCTGATGTTCAATCTGGTATTTGGCCAAAAAGTCTTTGTATTCCTCTTTGAACGTTCTTTTTCGATGATGCTCTTTTTGATTCTGAATGTATCTAATCACATTGTCCAGGGCCGAGTGGGAATAAGAAAATGCCTATAGCATTCTTCCCATACAATTTTTCGGTTGCAGCCTCATATTTCAATGGATTCGCATTTTTTGGCCCAATTCACCATCCCGAAGGGATTGAACCTACATAGCATTGCATGTAGTGGGATAAATTCGACCCCGACGGGGTCGTACCTTTTTGTGGTTTGATTGTCTTTATACATTCGACCCTTTCAGGGTCTTATTCTATCCATTCGAAAAGGTATTCATCCTGATGTTCAATCTGGTATTTGGCCAAAAAGTCTTTGTATTCCTCTTTGAACGTTCTTTTTCGATGATGCTCTTTTTGATTCTGAATGTATCTAATCACATTGTCCAGGGCCGAGTGGGAATAAGAAAATGC